>CALEAW010000046.1 GCA_937943605.1 uncultured Sutterella sp.
GCCGCTTTGTGTTTAGGTGTCAGATCTTACTGAACTAGATTTGCAAAATTTGGGGGGATTTTCCCGTTACTCGGCCGCTAAGAGGGTTGTTCTCATGCGACAATCAATCAGTGTTTTGCCGCTCGTAGGCGGTTTATCTGATTGAAGGAGAGCAAAGATGACGCCTCAAGAAGCTGTCACCGCTTATTTTCAGACCATGAAGAGTGAAGTGGATCAGTCCGCTCTGATGTATTCGCAATACGTGCTCGTGATGGCACTAGACGAAATGATCGACCGTTGGGAAGACATGGGCGCTCAAGCCCGTGATGAAGCGGGAGCGCGTGTGCAGGCTTGGTTACATGACTTTGAGGCAAGCTTTGCGACGATGGATGTTGAAGGGCTTTGCGCACACAAGTTCGCTTTTTCTGCCGAAGTGCGTGAGATGGCTCAAAATGGTGTCAGCGAAGAACGAGTGATTCCTGATTATGAGGGTGATAATTTTCAGCGCGTGGCGCAGGCGCGTGCCATCTTAGCTGACGGGATCTATCACTCTGTGCAAGGAGCCGTAGAACATGTCAAAGAACGTGGTTGCCCGTACGCATTACATGCCACAAGTTTTGAAATTGTCCGCTCGCTTGCCAAGCTCGACTTGAGCCGCTTTGGTGAGGAGAATTGCCCGGGACAGATTCGCCTTTTGGAAAGCTTGGCGAGTCTTCGTGACCCGGAACCCACTATGAATTAAATCGAGGTTAGACCGATTTAAGATAAGCACTGGGTTTGACTGATAAGATCGAGGGGTGGGTGTGAAAACGCTCACCCCAAATTTTTGAAATGGAGGCTAAAGAGTGCGTACTGATTTTCGACTTATACCGGTGGCTGCCGGTCTCCTTGCGGCGCTAGCCATGTCGTCCGCTTCCTTTGCTGTGGGTGGACCAAGTGGTACTGCGGTCACGTATCAGACACAAGGTCAGTTAGGGCAAACGGTGGTGAATCCCTATGGGTTGGCACCGTTGACGGCTGTGATTCGTAATGGTGGCTACGTTTTGAAGAAGGCGACGGTACGCATTGTGCCTAAAAAGGATGGCCAAGAAATTCGTTATGACGTGGGGCCTCAGACGCTTCGTACGCATGGCGGCATTCCAGTGTTTGGCTTATATGCCGACTATAAAAATAAGGTCGAAGTCACCTACACGCGTGTGTTCTTAGGTGAAGAAAAAGAATTCACGGAAACGTATGACATTTGGACGGCCCCTGTTTGGTTGGATGTCACGGGTAATCCTGCAATTCCACAAGCCTTTATGAAGGCCAAGGTCACCAAAGAAGCTCCAAAGGAATTCTCCGATCGTCTCTACTTCATTAATAACTTGGGCGCGGTGGATGCTAAGGGTAGTCAGGCTGTGTGGAATAACCCGTTGGGTGGCGCTTTACAGTGGAATAATTCACCGCGCAATGCCATCTTGGATACCAAGGGCGAAATCCGTTGGTATATGAAGCCAGACAAGATTTACGACAGTGAGTCGCTCTATCAGGCGGGCATCATGATGGGCTTCCACCAAAATGATGACGGTGCCTTGACGTGGGGTTATGGTCAGCGCTATGGCAAATACGACCTCATGGGTCGTGAAATCTTTAATCGCCGCTTGCCGGTGAACTACGCAGACTTTAGTCATGCGATGATGCCAAGCGACAATGGCAACTACTTCTTGCGTGTTGCTTCTGCGGATTTACGTCGTGCAGACAATTCGCGCGTACATACGGTGCGCGACGTCGTTATTGAAGTGGATCGTGACGGCAATGTCGTTGACGAATGGCGCCTCTTCGAGATTTTGGATCCCAATCGTAATATCGTCTTGAAGTCCATTGACCAAGGCGCTGTTTGCTTGAATGTTGACGTTGAAAAGAGCGGCCAGACGATGTCGGCCGAACAGCTCGCCAAACTTGAAGCCAAGCATACCTTTGGTGATATTACGGGGACGGGTGCAGGTCGCAACTGGGCTCACGTGAATTCGGTTGACCATGACAGCGCCGACGATTCGATCATCTTGTCGTCACGCCATCAGTCAGCGGTTGTGAAGATCGGTCGCGATAAAGAAGTGAAGTGGATCTTGGCTGCCCCTAATGGTTGGCGTAATGACCTGAAGGCAAAGGTGCTCACGCCCGTGGACGAAAAGGGACAACCCTTGAAGTGCCGTATCGGTAAATGCGAAGGGGACTTCGACTGGACTTGGACGCAGCATACGGCTTGGAAGATCGAGAAGTTTAGTAAGGGCGACATTATCTACGTGTCGGTCTTTGATAACGGTGACGGTCGAGCCTTTGTGCAACCAGAGGATAAGACAGAAAAATATAGCCGCGCTGTGGTCTACAAGATTGATCAGAAGGCGATGACGGTGCAGCAGGTTTGGAGCTACGGAAAAAAACGTGGTCACGAAATCTATTCACCAATTACGTCCTCGGTTGAATACCAGGCTGATAAGGATTCGGTTGTGGTCTACTGGGCCAGTATTGGCGTGGGTAGCAAAGAAGGGCCTTCGCCCGTCTTAACGGAATTCCGTTGGGGTGAAAACCAGCCTGCCTTTGAAATGCACATCAAGGGGGGACTTGGCTACCGTGCGCTGCCGATTGATGCGCAAAAGGCTTTTGTGCGTTAAGCCAAACGACAACATGGCTTTTTGATGAAAGGGGTGTCCTTGAAAGGACGCCCCTTTTTGCCCAAATTTTGCAAATCTAGTTCAGTAAGATCTGACACCTAAACACAAAGCGG
>CALEAW010000047.1 GCA_937943605.1 uncultured Sutterella sp.
GCAGCGTTGAAGAAGCAGGAAGCCTCGCCCGATTTGTTATCAAATCGGACGGGGAACAGTCACCCGGTCCATCGCTAGAAGAAGGTCTGCTTCAGAGGCTACTTTTTCAACCTAACAGGACTGTGATAACAAATGTGTGACTTGGCGCCGACCAACTTATCCGTCGCAATAAAACAAAACCGCACGAGCTGTAAACCCGTGCGGTCATGGACTATGTCTTAAAGCAACGCGTTGTTGCGATGGGCATTAGAACTTGTGAACGAGACCAAGCGAGAGCTGATAGCCGTTCGGGGTGCCTTCCTTTTTAGCTGCTTCAACTTTTTCCTGCGAGTAGCCCGTCATGACATACGTCCAGGTGCGCTTCGAAAGCGGATAGTCGAAAGCGGCGCCAACGGTGGTACGCGTGAAGTCGACGCCTTTTTCGTTATCCATCTGACGATAGTTAAGCGCAGCACGGGCTGTACCACCAAAGATCGGATAGTTCACGCCGATACCAGTACCCCAGCCGTCGACAAAGCCGTAGCCAGCTTGATCAGTGATAGCTAAGATACCATCTTTAGCAACGCCACCGCGCGCATTAGCATTCAAGCGCATCGAGTCAAAGTACTGATAGAAGGCTAAAACTTTGAGGCCACCGTCAAAGGTGTAGTTACCACCGAGCGTAACGGTGTAGCCGTCATCAGGGTTTTCTTCGCCCAGTACATTACCCCAGTCCGTCATGTCACCGACCAAGATGGCTTCAAGGGGACCTGCCTGATAGCGAAGGGCTAAGGATGTGTAACGGTCTGCAGAGGCCTTGCCTTCGATCTGGTTTTCAGCGCCTTTAGCCTTATCGTCCATCTTGAACGAGTACATCGCATAACCCGTCAAACCAGAGTAGGTCGGCGTACGATAAGCAATGGCGTTGTCAACGCGCGTCCACATGGAGGCGGTGGCATAACCTGAACCTAAAGCAGAGGTGTAGTTAGCCGTGATCGGGTCAATGGCTCGGAAGAGGCCGTTTGGACCCAAGACGCTACCGAAGACTGGCATACGGCCAGCCCACACGGTACCGAAGTCGCCAGAAACGTTAAGGCTTGCTTCACGACCAAAGAGACGGTCGCCTTGTTTGACTTCAAGGGCACCGGTGTCAGATTCGAAGCCTGATTCAAGCGTAAAGCCAATCTTGTAGCCATTCCCTAAGTCTTCACTGCCACGAAGACCCCAACGAGAACCCATCTGTTGGGCGGTTTCCATTGTGAAGCTGTCATTCTTGGCATTTTCGCCAAAGTCAGCATCGGTATGGACATAGACAAGGCTCGTGTCAATGAGACCGTACATTTCAACGTTAGCAGCGTATGCACCAGCCGAGAGTGCGCCTGCGAGGGCTAAAACGAGTAGTGATTTCTTCATTGTTCTTTTCCTTTTGACTGATAGCGTGGCCGATGAATCAACGAGTGATGAGACTCATCGGCCTACCTGAAGGATCCAAAGCGTTTGTGAGACGGGTGAATGTTTCGTCTCATGCGTGAGCGAAGATTGTCACCCGTCGGATCCCGTTAGGTCAAGAAGAAGGTTAGTTCTTCATCATGTGGCGAGCTGCAATACGACCGAAGATCATGCAGTCAGCCACAGCCACTGAGCCTAAACGCACCATGCCGTGCACACCACCCGTGGCTTCGCCAGCAGCGTAGAGACCCTTGATCGGTTCGCCGCGAACACTCAAGACCTGAGCGTTGTCGTTGATTTCGAGACCGCCCATGCAGTGGTGAACGCGCGGCCAGAGACGAACGACGTAGAAGGGGCCTTCAACGTTGGGCTTGGAGTTGTCAAAGAACTGGCAACCAAAGTCCGGGTCTTCTTTGGCTTTCATGTAGCCATTGAACGTGTTGTTGGTCTTTTCGAGCTGATCGTACGGGATCTTGTAGAAGTCGGCCATTTCTTTGAGCGTTGCGAACTTACGAACAACGTTCGTCTTCATGGCGTGGTCAAAGAGTTTTTCAGTCATGTTACGACCGACGATTTCACCCATCACGTTGGCTTCGCAAGTGTAAATCAAGCACGGATGACCGATGGCAACGATGGCGTCAGCGCGCACCTTACGGTTGCCGGTTTCTTTAATGAAGCGCTTACCGGTTTCAGGGTCAATCATCGGGCCATAACCCACGGTCGACTCAACAAAGAGCGGCGCAACGCCGAAGCCCTGTTCGTCAGGCGATGTCCACGGACCCAACTGGATCCAGTCCATCTGAACAGTATTGGCACCGATTTCCTGGGCTTCCATGATCATTTCGCCCGTGGCACCACGATGGTTCGTGGACGTGAACTTTTCGTTCAAGCGCGGGTCTTGAGACATGCGGAACTTGACGTTCTGAGAGAAGCCGCCAGCGGCAATGAGAACACCCTTCGTGGCGCGGATGTAGACAACCTTGCCAGAATTTTCTTTGCCAAAGCGATAGCCCGTGCGAGCCTTCACACCGACGACTTCCTTCTTGTCGTTCACGATGATCTGGTCAACGATCACACGAAGACGCGGTTCAATGCCAAACTCTTTGAGTTTTTCAAGCATCGGAAGCACGAAGCCAGAGCCCGAGTTATTCATCGTGGCATGACTACGTTTGACGGAGTGACCGCCATGATAAACAACGGCCTTGAATTTGACGCCGACCTTGTCACGGAGCCATTCGTAGTTGGCGACAGATTCGTCAGCAATACGGCGAGCGAGTGCAGGGTTGAGCTAGTTACCAAAAAATCTACCATATCTGCCAAACTAGATTCAATCCTTTCACATTTGAGGGGGAATCTATCATGGCACTCTATTCAATTGGATACG
>CALEAW010000048.1 GCA_937943605.1 uncultured Sutterella sp.
TCAGATAAGGAATAGTTGGGGCAGTTATACCCCAACTAGACCGAGATTTTACGTTCAAATCGAACAAAAAGGGGCAGATCGTTAGATCTGCCCCTTTTTGAATTTGATGTTAACGGTTATCGCTTCATCAAGTCGAAGAATTCCGTATTGGTCTTAGTGGCCTTCATCTTGTCGAGAAGGAATTCCATGGCCTCAAGTTCATCCATGTCGTAAAGGAACTTACGAAGAATCCAAACCTTCTGAAGAACATCGGGCTTAAGCAAGAGTTCTTCACGACGGGTGCTAGAACGATTAAGGTTGATGGCAGGGTAGACACGCTTTTCAGCCATGCGACGTTCAAGGTGGATTTCGTTGTTACCCGTACCCTTAAATTCTTCGTAGATCACGTCGTCCATACGGGAGCCCGTATCCACAAGCGCCGTACCAATGATCGTGAGGGAACCGCCTTCTTCGAGGTTACGTGCAGCACCGAAGATGCGCTTCGGACGCTGGAGAGCGTTGGCATCCACACCACCCGTGAGAACCTTACCAGACGACGGAATCACCGTGTTATAGGCACGTGCCAAACGCGTAATCGAGTCAAGTAAGATCACGACGTCTCGCTTACTTTCAGCAAGACGCTTGGCCTTTTCGATGACCATTTCGGCAACCTGAACGTGACGAGAAGCGGGTTCGTCGAAGGTAGACGCTACCACTTCAGCTTTGACGGAACGTTGCATTTCGGTCACTTCTTCAGGGCGTTCGTCGATGAGAAGCACAAACAAAGCGCAATCAGGATGGTTAGCCGTAATGGCGTGTGCAATGTGCTGCATCAGGACCGTCTTGCCAGACTTGGGAGGTGCCACGATCAAGGCACGCTGACCCTTACCGATCGGGGCGATCATGTCGATGATGCGCCCTGTCAGGTTTTCATCCCCACGCATATCGCGTTCGAGAACAAGGTGTTCATTCGGGAAGAGCGGCGTCAAGTTTTCAAACAACATACGGTGCTTGACGCTTTCAGGCGGAAGACCGTTAACAGACTCAACGCGCACTAGGGCGAAATAGCGTTCACCATCCTTCGGCGTACGAACTTCACCTTCGATAGAGTCACCTGTATGAAGGTTGAAGCGACGAATCTGAGAGGGTGAAATATAAATGTCGTCCGTGCTAGCGAGATAGGACGTATCTGGGCTACGCAAGAAGCCAAAGCCGTCAGGCAACACTTCTAAGGTACCGTCACCAAAGATCTGCTCGCCTTGTTTAGCCTTCTTCTTAAGGATGGCGAACATGAGTTCCTGCTTACGCATACGCTGAGCGTTGTCGATGTCGAGTGCGTAGGCGATATCAAGCAGCTGAGAAATGTGAAGGGATTTGAGATCAGAAAGATGCATAGAAATGAGTGACGCCACGAGAATGGGGCATCGGAGGGATTGAGAGTGAGGGGCTGAAAAGGAAGTCTCAATAGAGACTTGGCTTAACCGAAATAACCGCCACCGATATTGGTGGCGGTTATGGGAAACGAATTATAGGTTGGCTTCGATGAAGGCATCGAGCGTGGCCTGATCGCACATACCCGTGTGCTGGGCAACGGCTTCGCCATTCTTGAAGGCAATGATCGTCGGAATACCGCGAACATTGTATTCGCCAGCGAAACGGTTGGCTTCGTCGCAGTTGTACTTGGCGATAACAGCACGACCATCGAACGTCTGAGCGGCCTGTTCAAGACGTGGGGCGAGCATACGGCAAGGACCGCACCAAGGGGCCCAGAAGTCAACGAAAACCGTGGCATTGGACTGAGATACGACGTTTTCGAAGTTGTCGTCATTCACGTGGATGATTTCGCTCATGGCTACTCCAGATGAAAAAAGTGTCTATGCTCTAAGTTAAAAGCACTCAGGGTGCGATCGTCAGGATAGAGCAAATTAAAAGAATTTGGATAAAGGCACACGAAGGATGAGAAAGGATCCGTGCCATTGAGAATGAGAAGTGACCGTTAGGTTCTTCTGTGAAGTGATGTAATAGTAGCACCAAGCACTTCAGTTTGTTGGGTCAAAATGTGGTGACAAACAATAAATTTTGCAAAAATCTGAGACTTTCTATAAACTATCGACCTTGGCGGGTCCCCTCGCATGCTGTCCCCAGGAACCTGGTCAGGTCGGGAACGAAGCAGCCATACTGGTTTGCAGCAGTGCCGAGGATAAGGCTCGCCATTTCTATTTCTACTATTGCAGTGGTGTTTTGGGCGTGATTCGATGAGGGATTGCGCCTTTTTTGTTATCTCTGAACGGGTTCATTTAAAATAAACAGACTGTCCCAACATATAGGGTGTGTTTTTTCTATCTACTTGATTGCTTAGAATTATGAGCCTCGAAATTCGTCCCGTTCGTGAAGAAGATTGTGAAATTGTTCGTGATTTGATTTTTGCGTTGGCACGTTATGAACGTTTAGAAGATCAATGTCACGCGACCGTTGAGGGTCTTCATGAAGAGCTTTTTGGCCCTCGTGCTGTGATTCGATGCGTGATCGCATGGGAACGTGATGAAGTGACTGAGGCCGAGCGTCCTGTAGGGTTTGCGCTTTATTTCTTTAATTTCTCGACCTTCTTAACACGTCGTGGTCTCTACCTCGAAGATTTGTTTGTGGTGGAAGAAGCACGTCGTAAGGGTTATGGACGTGCTTTGATCCGTTATCTGGCAAGTACAGCGATCAAAGAGGGTTGTGGTCGCTTTGACTGGTCGGTTTTGGATTGGAATCAGCCTGCTATTGATTTTTACGAGCGCATGGGGGCTGTCGTCATGCCTGATTGGCGAATTTGCCGCCTGACGGGTGATGCGTTGCAAAAAGCCGCGCAGGGTTAAAGCACAATACAATCATGGTTTATACGTTAGTCGTCTTCGACTCGGAATACGAGACATTAGCGACGGATCTCTCAAGCTAAAGGAATAAGGATGAGCAGTAGTTATCAGGTACTCGCTAGAAAATGGCGACCTCATGACTTTGAAACAATCGTCGGTCAAGATCACGTTGTGACTGCCTTGACGCGGGCTTTAACTGAAAAGCGCTTGCATCATGCTTATCTCTTTACGGGGACGCGTGGTGTTGGGAAGACGACGATTTCTCGTATTTTTGCTAAGGCGCTGAATTGTCAGGGGGTTGATGGTCAAGGGGATATGACGGCACATCCGTGTGGCGTTTGTCCAGCTTGCCGTGCGATCGATGAAGGTCGCTACCCTGATTACATCGAAATGGACGCGGCAAGTAACCGCTCTGTTGAAGATATGACGGCTTTGCTTGAACGCGCAATGTATGCGCCGACGCATGGGCGTTTCAAGGTCTACATGATCGACGAAGTCCATATGCTGAGCTCAACGGCTTTCAATGCCATGTTGAAGACCTTGGAAGAGCCGCCAGAGTACGTGAAATTTATTTTGGCAACGACCGACCCGCAGAAGGTGCCGATCACGGTGCTGTCTCGTTGCTTGCAATTCAATTTGCGTAACATGACGCCACAGGGCATTGTGGGGCATATGAGCCACATACTTCAGGTTGAAGGCATTCCCTTTGAAGAAGGTGCTTTGAGAGTGTTGGCGACGGGTGCGCGCGGTTCGATGCGTGACGGGCTCTCTCTTTTAGACCAGGCCATTGCCTATTGTGGCAATACGGTGACGCAAGACGGCGTTCGCCGCATGCTTGGTATGAGTGGCAGCGAAATGTTAACGGGGATTTTGCGTGCTTTGGCTGCGGGTGACGGGGCGAAGATGCTCGAAATTGCGGATGCTATGCAAACGCAGGGGCTCTCTTTTGCGCAAGCTTTGCGTGATTTAGCTGGGTTATTACACCGTACTGCTTTGGTTCAGAGAGTGCCAACAGCCGTAAGTCCTGAAGATCCGGATTGTGAAGCAATTCAAGCGTTCGCTCAGCTTTTTGGACCAGAAGAAGTTCAGCTCTACTACCAGGTAGCCCTTCATGGTCGTAATGACTTGAATTTGGCCCCTGACGAATATGCGGGCTTTACGATGGCATTGTTGCGTATGTTGGCATTTAAGCCAGCTGGTATGCGTGCGGCTTCCAAGGTACCTGCGCGCGATGCTAGTCGGTCGCAGGTGCCGCCAGTTCCAGCACCATCAATACCACAGGTCATGGCGCCAACTACAACGGACGGTCCTCGTGCCGTGGGGCGTAGTTCAGGTCTCCCGCCAATCCCTACGCCTGTTGAACCGCCCCCTGGATTAGCGCCAGTGACGACGCTCGATGACGATACACCGCCCTGGGGAGAACCTTCCGCCAGTTGAGTACGCTCCGGAGCTTCCCGTAGAGCCTCGGCTTGAGGAACGCTCTCTCGACTGGCGGTCGATTATCGCAGGAGCAAAACTCACAGGTCCCTTACGTAATCTCGCGACAACTGCTCAAGTGATTGAGTTAACAGAGCGACATGTGAAATTACGTTTAAGCGTGGCAGCCTTTGCGACAGAAAGCAGTCGTCAACTATTGACGGAGGCTTTGTCGGCCTATTTTGGCCACCACTGTTTGGTGGAATTTGAGGTCGGACACGTGACGGGTAATACCGTTGCAGATACTGAAGAGAAAGAGCGGCAAGAAGCACGTCGACAGTTGATTGAAGGTTTTCGTAATGATCCCTTTGTTCGACAGGTGCAGGCCCTCTTTCATGGTACGATTGATGAAATGTCCGTTAAGCCTCGTGAAGATGACTAACGGCTAAAGAACTATTTAACTAAAGGAAAATACAATGCGCGGATTCGGCGGTAATATGGGCGGATTGATGGCCCAGGCTCAGAAGATGCAGGCCAAACTTGCCAAGGTTCAGGAAGAAATCGCAGCCATGGAAATGGATGGCGAAGCTGCCAATGGTGCTGTCAAGGTGCGTATTAATGGTAAGCACAAGTGCTTGCGCGTTTCGATCGACCCGTCTGTTGTGACGCCAGATGATGTCGAAATGCTCGAAGATTTGATTCAGCTTGCTTTCAATGACGCCGCTAAGCGTCTTGACGAAGAATCGGAAGCTCGTATGCGTAAAGAAGTGCCGCTTCCTCCGGGTATGAAGTTGCCGTTCTAATCTGAACGATAGCGCTTCTTGAAGCCGTCGATGCCGAAAGGATCGGCGGCTTTGTCCATGTGCGCCCAGCGGCGCACGTGTGTTTATGTGGTGAAAGTCCACTGACCGCCCGATTGGGGGAAGGTCTAGCGACTCGGCAGAGTTAGGAAGGTAACGACCTGATGAAGGAAGCCGATAGCGAAGCGTCAGCCTGACGAACAGGAATCAGATGTGAGGCGTAACGACTAGGAGAGCTGGCATGACTCAGTTAACCCAGTACCAATACGGAAAGTCGTTACGTAGATCTGGCAGGTAGGACGCGAAGCGCATGTGTGGTACCTGGGGAGATCCTTCGTGGTGCCGAAAGGCTATCGAAATCGCAAGGTGGAGAGATGCCACGGAGGAAGTCAGCCGAGGCCATAGTAGGCGTAAGCCGAAGGGCTGAATCTAAATTGTGTGAGTAGAGAGTGTGTATCTCCTTGCGCTGACGGTAGTAGCGTAAGTTGAAAGTTAGAAGTAAAGCCTATCGAAGGATGGAAACGGAATTTCCGTCGGACGGTGCACGGTCCAAAGACCGAATAAGGTGAGCGAGGGGTGCATACACTGGACGAAAACAGGAGTAACAGTGATAACACTGGAAGAAGTATTGTCACCTGAAAACATGCTTAGAGCTATGGACAAGGTGACTATGAATAAGGGAGCGCCAGGTGCCGACAGGATGACTGTTGACGAATTACCCGAGCACTTCCGAAAACATGGGGAAAGCATCTGCGACCACATCAGACAGGGTAGATACATCCCGAGTCCAGTTCGCAGGCTCGACATCCCGAAACCAAACGGCGGAACCCGCATGTTGGGAATTCCGACAGTGCAGGATAGAGTCATTCAGCAAGCCATTGCTCAAGTGTTGATGCGGCACTATGATCCAACCTTTTCTGAGTTCAGTTACGGGTTCAGAGAGGGACGTGGTGCTCGGGATGCCGTAGCGCAGACCTCCGCATACATCAAAGAGGGGCGTAACTGGATTGTCGAGATGGACTTGGAAAAGTTCTTCGACACGGTTAATCATGACCGACTCATGAGCCGACTGGAAAGGGATATCAAAGACCGTATGCTTTTGAGGCTAATCCGACGGTATTTGCGGACAGGAATCCTTGAAAATGGACTAATCTCTGCTCGAACTGAAGGAACACCTCAAGGTTCACCTCTTAGCCCGATATTATCCTTGATCGTCTTGGACGAACTTGACAAATATCTCGAAAAGAGGGGAATCGCTTTCTGTCGATACGCCGACGACTGTAACCTGTATATGAAATCACAGAAGGCGGGCGAACGCGCGTTTGAAAACACCACTAGATTTATCGAGGAGACGCTCAAGTTACGAGTAAATCGTAGCAAGAGCGGCGTCTTTCGACCTTCGAAGACGAAATTCCTCGGTTACACCTTCGTGGGAACGACAGGAGCCCCCAGGGCACACAAGACGAGCCTGACACGCTTGAAGGACAAACTAAAGGTAATCTTCCGAAGATCGCGCGGTACTTCCTTGAAACTCACTATTTCGAGGGTTAGTCAACTTCTGAGGGGGTGGCGAGCGTACTTCGCGATGGATGAAAGGGTTGAGATATACAGGGAGCTCGATATTCATATCAGGCGACACCTGCGAAAATTGATCTGGATAGCTTGGAAGAAACCTAAAACTAGGAAAACCGCCCTTATCAGGCGCGGACTCGATCCCGAAAGAGCGTGGAAGTCCTCTGTCAATGGACGCGGCGCATGGTGGAATGCAGGAGCACCCCACATGAGTCATGCGTACAAGAATAACTGCTTCCGTCGACTCGGTCTGTACAGCCTAGAATTGCAGTACTGACCCGAGTTACTCTTCAATTTAGAAACCGCCGGATGCCGAACGGCATGTCCGAAAGCCTACTTCACTGGTAGGTTGCGGTGTGGGAGGGGGAACCCGTGAGGGAACCCTCTACCCGATTTTGGAGACCATCATGATTCGTATTTCACAGGCGTTTATTGATAGTTTGCTCGAAAGCGACTGGCAACTTCACGATCCTACGACCGAAGGTATGGGGATTGGTGACGAACCGGCGATCCTTACGGCATGGCCGAAAGCCGATGGGGTTGTGGCTGGCGTTGAAATTGCCGCACGCTTATTTGAGGCTGTGGGTTTAAAGCCTGAACGTTTGGCTCGCGACGGTGACGTAGTGGCTAAAGGCATGCCGATTCTAAGGGTGGCCGGACGAGCTGAAGCGCTTCATGTAGTCTATAAAGAAGCGCAGTGCGTGATGGAATACGCAAGCGGCATTGCACGCCGCACCCGACAGATGTGTGAGGCAGCACAGGCTGTCAATCCAAAGGTTCAAGTCGCAGGCACTCGCAAACACTTTCCTGGCGCTAAAACAATTTCGCTTTGTGGCTTCTTGGCTGGCGGTGGTATTGTGCATCGCGCAGGGCTTTCAGACTCCATTTTGGTTTTTGATCAACATCGTGACTTAACGAGCGATCCAGAGGCTGCTGTGAAGCGTTTGATTCAAGCAGAACCAGAGCGCAAGATCGCTGTTGAGGTGGATTCGCCTGAAGATGGTTTGAAATGGGCGAAGATGGGTGTACACATTATTCAGTGTGAACGATTTACACCAGAAGTCATGAAGGCATTTTCAGAGCAACTTCATGAAGTCGCACCTGGGACGATTATCAATGCGGCTGGTGGCGTCAATGCGGAGAATGCGGCTGTCTATGCGGAAGCTGGGGTAGACGTGCTTGTCACCTCATGGCCTTATTTTGGAAAGCCCGCCGATATCAAGATGCAATTTACGCGTGGGTAAAGGTATGAGTATTCGGCTCTCTCCAGCTATTTTGGATCTTATTGAAGCCTTAAAAAAAATGCCTGGGTTTGGACCTCGTTCGGCTCAACGTGCGGCCTTTCATCTGCTTCAAAACCGAGATGGGTCTCTTGATGCGTTAGGAGAAGCGCTCTCAAAAGTCCGAGGCGGTGTCACACGATGCAAGTTGTGTAACACATTTACCGAGGGAGATATTTGCCCAGTATGCCTTGATGAAGGTCGCGATCCAGGGTTGCTTTGTGTCGTCGAAAGTGCGGCTGACCAAATGGCCTTAGATTCTTCGTTGGCATGGCCAGGCTTTTATTTCGTATTGATGGGGCGTTTAAGTCCTGTGACAGGCGTGGGACCAGGTGACATCGGTGTTGATCAATTAATGAAGCGTGTTGGCGTTGCTGTCGAAGAAGGGATCTTGCGTGAAGTGGTGATCGCAATGAGTTATACCCCTGAGGGCGATGCGACGGCTTACTATTTGATTGAAGCCTTAAAAAAGCGTTGGCCGCAGTTACGTGTGACCCGTTTGGCACGAGGGTTGCCCGCGGGTATCGAAATTGAATATACCGATCTGAGTACGATTGCTAATGCGGTTTACTCAAGACGAGATGCATAGCAACACAATGCTCGCTATGCTGTGAAGGCCGTGTGGCAATTGGTGCACGGCTTCTTCTGTAAAAAAGAAAGATTTTAGATTTAGACAAAGGGAACATCATGGATAAAGCACATGTCAAGACAGCACTTTGTGATGCGCATGCCGCACTCGAAGCTCTGATGCAAAATGACAAGACGCTCGATGCCATTGTAGAGGCCGCACAGTTGATGGCAAAAGCTGTTCAAGCTGATGGTAAGGTGATGAGTTGCGGCAATGGCGGTAGCCTTTGTGATGCTATGCACTTTGCTGAAGAAATGACAGGGCGCTATCGTAGCGATCGTCGTCCCTATGCTGCTTTAGCGATTTCTGATGTTTCGCACATGGCTTGTGTTGGTAATGATTATGGATATGCAGAGGTGTTCTCTCGCTATGTTCAAGCGCATGGTCATAAGAATGATGTGTTGCTTGCGATTACAACCTCGGGCACAAGCAAGAATATTGTGAAGGCTGCCCAGGTGGCACGAGAAAAAGGTGTCAAGGTGGTTGCTTTGACGGGGAGAGATCAGACGCCGATTACGGAGCTTGCTGATGTCTCGATCGTGACGCCAGCAGGTTGTTGGGCTGACCGTGTGCAAGAGCTACATATCAAGTGCATTCATATTCTGATTGAGTTAATCGAAAGAGAACTTGATCCACAAAACTACGCATAAGCTTGAAGGTTTTTAGCCTCTCTGAACGGCACAGAGCCGTAAGGGTTTGCTAAACTAACGGAACATTCACCAATGATGATGCATTGGTGCCCGAATTCTTAAAAAACGTCCGGTGAGCGTGGTCTGACCGGACGTTTCCATTCATTTAGAGTACAAAAAAATGATGTCGACCCGTATTCCCATTACGACCCGTGGCGCTGAAAAGCTCAAGGCCGAACTTGAATATTTGAAGAAGACGGCTCGCCCGAACGTTGTGGCGGCGATTGCTGAAGCCCGTGAAAAGGGTGACTTGTCTGAAAATGCTGAGTATGATGCCGCTCGCGAAGAACAGAGCCACATCGAAGGTCGTATTGCTGAACTTGAAGGTAAGATTCCTGCCCTTCAGATTATCGATCCTAAGAGTGTAGATGCTGGCGAACGTATTGTGTTTGGTGCAACGGTTGGTCTTTATGACGAAGATGACGATATCAGTGTGACGTACCAGATCGTTGGTGACGATGAGGCTGATATCAAGGAAAACCGTATTTCTGTGTCTTCTCCCATCGCTCGAGCTTTGATTGGGAAGTTTGAAGGCGATAGCGTTCAGTTCATGGCACCTAAGGGTTTGGTGTCCTACGAAATTGAATCGGTTGAATATATCTAACCGTTTGTCGCTGCAAGATATAAAAAAGCGCAACTCCTGGTTAAGGGTTGCGCTCTTTTTTCCAAACTTGTCGTGAGACAAGTTTGGATCTTCAGAGGTTAAGAACGGGCGCCAGCGGCCTTTTTCGTGACTCGCTTGGACTTCGGGCGAGCACGACGTGGGGCCGGTTCGACCTTCTTCTTTTTCTCACCAGGCTTTTTAGAAGCAATCTTCTTGGTTGGAGCGCTAGCCTTCAATGGGGTACGCTTGGTCGTCGTCTTGGTTTGTTCTTTCTTGCCGGCTACCGAAGCAGTCTGCATGGAGAGAATCGCTACACGAGCAGCTTCGTCAGCATTCTGACGATCGCTTTCTTCGGCCGGACGCCAGAAGATCAGAAGCTTACCAATCATCTGAACGCGAGCAGCGCCAAGCTTTTCGGCGACTTCTGCGTAGATGGCTTCACGTTCTTCACGGTCATCAGTAGGGACGCGAACCTTGATGAGTTCATGAGCGGTCAAGGCACGATCGATTTCGTGCATAACAGCATCGGTAAGACCATTGGCGCCAAGTAAGACGACAGGGTCAATGTGGTGGGCCTGAGAACGAAGGGCCAGGCGCGCGTCGCGCGCGAGAATAATTTCTTTCATAATAATTCTTTGAGCCATTGCGGCGTTTCATTGTGAAACGCGAGACGCAAAGGCATAAACAGTTGTCTGGGGAACTATGCCGGTAGCAACAAAAAAATTGCGGTCAAACCGCGCCTGGATCGAACGTCATATTAATGATCCGTTCGTGAAGCGTTCCAGGGCCGAAGGGTATCGAGCCCGTTCGGTATACAAACTGACTGAACTCGATGATCGTGAACATCTGCTTCGTCGTGGCATGACCGTGGTTGAACTCGGTGCTGCGCCGGGAAGCTGGACTCAGATTGTCCGCGAACGTCTTTCGGATCGTGATGGCAATGTCCAGGGCCGCATCATCGCCATGGATATTTTGCCGATGGATCCCATCGACGGCGTTACCTTCCTGCAGGGAGACTTCCGTGAACAGGAAATCGCCGACAAGTTATCAGAAATTCTTGACGGAAACAAGGTGGATTTGGTTTTAAGTGATATGGCACCAAATCTTTCTGGTATTGCGGCGGCCGATGCGGCACGTTCACTCCTCTTAAATGAGCTTGCGCACGAATTCTGTCTCGAGCATTTGAAGCCTAATGGCGTCTTCGTAACCAAGGCTTTCCAGGGGTCTGGCTTCTCGCAGTTTGTCGAGGCGCTTAAAAAGACGTTTAAGAAGGTCTACTCTCGTAAGCCTGCCGCTTCTCGCGATTCGTCCGCAGAAGTGTATTTGGTCGCTCGTGAATTGAAGGCGCCGAAATAAACAGTCACCATTTTGTAAGGGCTAAACGAAACCAAGCCCGATAAAAGGGCTTGGAGTATGTCAAACTGACGATAGATAACGGCTAAAATATGGCCATTGTTGTTCGTCATGCTAGCGGTTGACGTAGCAATTTCGAACTACGCTCTTATAGCAATAAAAAATAAGAGTCGAGCGACGCTTTTGTCGCTTGGACTCGCCCGGAGAAACTGCTTTGGATAATAAAATTTTTGGTCGCATTGCCATATGGGCTTTAGTGGGCTTGGTACTGTTTACGATTTTCCGTCAGTACGAAGATGCCTATCAGCCCAAGCAGGATGTGATGAGCTACACGCAGTTCATGGAGGACGCTAAGGCGGGTAAGATCCGTCGAGTGGATATCCAGGGCCGTACGTTGGTCATCACGCCTCAGACTGGTGAAGAGTTCAAGCTCACGAATCCTGGCGACTTATGGATGGTGGATGAGCTTCGTAAGAATAATGTTCAGATCTACGGCAAGGCTGAAGAAGAACCTTCTCTTTTGACGTCGATCTTCATTTCTTGGTTCCCGATGATCCTCCTTATCGGCGTTTGGATTTTCTTTATGCGTCGTATGCAAGGTGGCGGTGGCGGCGGTGGTGCCTTTAGTTTCGGTAAGTCGAAGGCTCGCATGCTGGACGAAGAAAGCAACAAGGTCCGTTTCCGTGATGTGGCTGGTTGCGACGAAGCCAAGGAAGACGTTCAGGAAGTGGTTGACTTTTTGCGTGAACCGAAGCGCTTCCAGCGTCTTGGTGGTCGTATTCCGCGTGGTCTGCTTTTAGTTGGACCTCCAGGGACGGGTAAGACGTTGTTGGCTAAGGCCATTGCTGGTGAAGCGGGGGTGCCCTTCTTCACGATTTCGGGTTCAGACTTCGTCGAAATGTTCGTTGGTGTCGGTGCTGCACGCGTTCGTGATATGTTTGAAACGGCTAAGAAGAATGAACCTTGCATCATCTTCATCGATGAAATTGATGCGGTTGGTCGTCAGCGTGGTGCTGGTCTTGGTGGCGGCAATGACGAACGTGAACAGACCTTGAATCAGATGCTTGTCGAAATGGACGGCTTTGATTCTGGGGCTAATGTGATCGTGATTGCTGCAACGAACCGTCCGGACGTCTTAGATCCAGCCTTGCTCCGCCCGGGTCGCTTTGACCGTCAGGTGGTCGTGCCGTTGCCAGATATCCGTGGTCGTGACCATATTCTTAACGTTCATATGCGCAAGATCCCTGTCGGTAAGGATATTGACAGTATGGTGATTGCCCGTGGTACGCCTGGCTTCTCTGGTGCTGACCTTGCTAACTTGGTCAACGAAGCCGCGCTCTTTGCTGCACGTCGTAATGCGCGTGTGGTTGAAATGTGCGACTTTGAAAATGCCAAGGATAAGATCATGATGGGTGCCGAACGTCGTGCCATGGTTATGAGCGAAGACGAACGTCGCAATACGGCTTATCACGAATCAGGGCATGCTTTGGTGGCGCGTTTGTTGCCCAAGTCCGATCCTGTTCATAAGGTGACGATTGTGCCGCGCGGTCGTGCTTTAGGTTTGACGATGCAGTTGCCTAAGGAAGATCGTTATGCTTATGACCGTCAGTATTTGTTGACGCGTTTGGCTATCCTCTTTGGTGGTCGTATTGCTGAAGAGGTCTTCATGAACCAGATGACGACGGGTGCTTCGAATGACTTCGAACGCGCGACGCAGATGGCTCGCGATATGGTCATGCGTTACGGTATGAGCGAAAAGCTCGGTCCTATGGTCTACGCTGAAAATGAAGGCGAAGTCTTCTTGGGTCGTTCGGTGACGAAGACGACCAACATCTCTGAAAAGACGATGCAGGAAGTCGACGCTGAAGTTCGCCGTATCATCGATGAGCAGTATGCACTTGCTCGTCGTTTGATTGAAGAAAATCGTGACAAGATGGAAGCGATGACAAAGGCGCTTCTTGAATGGGAAACGATTGACTCCGATCAGATTGACGACATTATGGAAGGTCGTGAACCGCGTCCGCCTAAGTCGACGAAGCCTGCTGAAAAGGCTTCTGAAGTGAAGCCTCAGGAAGCTAAGTCGACGCCTTCTGACAACTCAGCCGATGCGCAGACGACGTCTGACGCGGCTCAGGTAGAGAAGGATGAAAAGCGTGATGTGACCGATCAGGCTGATGAATCTGATCGCCGAAACGAATAACGCCGTCTATACAAACTGGCTGCAGGGTTTTAGGGCTCTGCAGCCTTTTTCGCTTATTGAAAAGAGAAAACATGATTGAAACAAAAGTTCGAGCCAATGTGTGGCGCTGTGCTAACCATCTCTTCAATGTCGACCGTCTTCATCCGTTAGTGATGGGGATTTTGAATGTAACGCCAGACTCCTTTTCGGATGGTGGCACGCATAATGGCTTAGAAGATGCTGTTGCTTGGGCGCACCGCATGCGTGATGAAGGCGCGCACATCATTGACGTGGGTGGTGAGTCGACGCGTCCAGGATTCGATGAAACGGGTGTTAGCCTTGAAGAAGAACGTCGTCGTGTGCTGCCAGTGGTCGAACGATTGGTGAAAGAGGGCTTTATTGTGAGCGTGGATACCTCTAAGCCTGAAATGATGATCGATGTGGCTAGTTTGGGTGCTCATATCTTGAACGATATTCGTGGGTTTGAAATGCCAGGTGCTATGGAAGCGGCTGCGCGTACTGAGTGCGGGTTGGTCGTGATGCACCGTTCAATGTCGACGGATTATCATGATGTCGTGGCCGAAGTCGAAGCGTACCTTCAAGATCGTCAACGCTTGCTTGAGGATTTGGGTGTTTCTAAGGATCGTATTTGTTGGGATCCTGGGTTTGGCTTTGGTAAAACGGTTGAACAAAACTATATGTTGTTAGGAGCAACGGCACGCTTTGTGGCATCCGGACAGCCCTATTTGATGGGGCTTTCTCGTAAGTCTTCGATCGGGGCCGCGACGGGACATACGAAGCCAACGGATCGCGTCACGGGTAGCGTTGCTGGCGCACTGATTGCAGTGCAAGAAGGGGCACAGGTTGTTCGTGTACATGATTGTCGCGAAACTGCCGATGCTATTGCCGTTTGGCGCGCAACAGAAGAGGCTTGCGGACGCCGTTGATGAATAAATCAGGCCTTCAAAAGGTCGTTTGTTCATCGAACGTGATTGCACGAATTTAAAGGAGAAAACAATCAATGACTCGTCGTTATTTCGGAACCGATGGTGTTCGTGGTCGTGTGGGTAAGGCACCGATTACGCCGGATTTTGTCCTTCGTTTGGGGCAGGCTGCAGGCCGAGTTTTGCGTCGTAAGAGCGCAGATGGTCATGCGGCAGTCTTGATTGGTAAAGATACGCGTGTGTCTGGCTATATGTTGGAAGCCGCCCTGCAGGCCGGGTTCTCTTCGGCGGGGGTGGATGTTGTGCTCTGTGGCCCGATTCCGACGCCTGCTGTGGCTTATCTCACGCGCGCCTTGCGTCTTGATGCAGGTGTCGTGCTTTCGGCTAGTCACAATCCCTATGACGATAACGGGATTAAGTTCTTTTCGGGCGAAGGGACAAAATTCCCTGACGCTGTTGAGCTTGAAATTGAAGATGAGCTTGACCGTGGCTACGAATGTGTACCCTCTGCAGAGTTAGGGAAGGCTCAGCGTTTAGATGATGCGGCTGGTCGCTACATCGAGTTTTGTAAGTCGACGATTGACTTTAGTACGGACCTAAAGGGCCTTCGTATTTTGGTCGACTGTGCTAATGGTGCGGCTTACCATATTGCGCCTGACGTCTTCCATGAACTTGGCGCTGAAGTGGTTGCGGTGGGTAATCAGCCTGACGGTCTCAACATCAATGACGGTGTGGGGGCAACGCATACCGAGAACCTCTCGCAATTGGCAGCTGAACATCATTGCGACGTCGCTGTGAGTCTTGACGGTGATGCAGATCGTTTGATCATGGCCGACGCTAATGGACATGTCTATAACGGCGATGAATTACTCTACGTCATCGTGTGTGACCGTATGAGTACAGGTCGAGTGGATGGGGTTGTTGGTACGCTCATGACGAACTATGCCCTCGAACGACGCTTCCACGAAATGAACGTAGGCTTCGTTCGTGCTAAGGTTGGCGACCGTTATGTGCTCGAGCAGTTGAAGGAACACGCTTGGCTCTTTGGTGGCGAAACGTCAGGGCATTTGTTGGCGTTAGATCGTCAAACAACGGGTGACGGTATTGTGAGCGCACTGCAAGTGCTTTCTGCGATGCGTCGTACAGGTAAAAGCCTGGCTGAATTGACGGCAGACCTTGAACTCTTACCTCAGGTGTTAGTCAATAAGCGCATTCCAGCTGGTTATGATTGGCAAAATGATCGTGAGTTCTCTCGCACCGTTGAAGCGTGCCGTACCGAAGTCGAAGGTCGTGGTCGTGTTTTGATTCGCCCGTCGGGAACGGAACCACTGCTTCGCATTATGGTTGAAGCTGATGATAAGCAGTTGGCACAGGACTTGGCTCAACGAATGGCTGATAGTCTTTCTGTTGAAGTTATGTAAGACTTTGCGTCCGAGGTGGAATCACACCTCCCTGGGAGCTAGACTTCCTGCTAAACTCTTATTATTGATTCTTTAAGGTCATAATCGCATTTGACCATTTTGATAAAGGATAAATTCAATGACCGATGCACAGACCACTCAGGAAACTGCTCCGCAACTTCAGAAGGGTCCTTTCATTCACACACTTCGTCTTTATCTGGTTGGGGGTCAACAGTTTACGCTCAATGAAGTGTCGGATTCTCCTGAAGTTCCGCGAAATGTCGTGGCATTTATTAACGCTTGGCGTGAAAAGAAGGATGTTTGGCACAGCCCCAATAACGATCCTCGTTTCGGCGTTCGCGTGAAGGATGTTTCGCTTTACGAATATCATATCGGTCAGCCGAAGAATCCTGAAGAACTCAACAAGAACGAGGCTGAGGCCGAGGTTGCTGCCGAGGCTGAAAAGCCCGCTGAAGAAGCCTAAGCTAATCAGTGATGTTTGGCCGGACTGCTTTAAAGCAAAGCAGTTCGGTTTTTTATTTGGAATTTCTGTCGCAAATGGTTTGCAGGTGCTTAGGTATTTGCTAGACTTTTGTGCATTATGTGTTTTACATCCGGGTTATGCCGGTAAAGAAGTGTCATGAAGCTGATTGTTGCCGTTATTAAACCTTTTAAGCTTGACGAAGTTCGCGAAGCACTGGCAGATGCAGGGGTTAATGGCCTCACTGTGACTGAAGTCAAGGGGTTTGGTCGCCAGAAGGGACATACTGAGCTCTATCGTGGCGCTGAGTATGTTGTGGATTTCTTGCCAAAGCTCAAGATTGAAGCGGTTGTTTCGGATGATATCGTCGAGCAAGGGATTGAAGCTATTCGTAAGGCTGCGTATACGGGCAAGATTGGTGATGGCAAAATCTTCGTCTACGAAGTCGAACAGGCTATTCGTATTCGAACAGGAGAAACGGGCGAAGGCGCTTTGTAAAATACCAAAAGCCAAAAAGCGGGTTGATAAGATCAGATTCCCTGACTTTATCAACCCGCTTTTTGTTGATGAGTGACGCTTAAGGATGGAGCGGATTTTTCTTTTGAGAGATCAAAACGCGTACAGCCCCTGAGTCACCATCCGTTGGAGGTGTTTGAACAAATGCCATGACTTCGATACGTTGCTTGAGCCAACGACGAACCATTTCTTTTAGGACACTTTGTCCGCCTTCACTACCATAGCCCTTGCCGTGCACAATGCGTAAACAGCGGTAGCCACGGAGTTGGCTATCTTGAATGAAACGAGCCACCGCTTCGCGAGCTTCCTCAACACGAAGACCATGAAGGTCAATGTGAGCCTCAATGGTCCATTCCCCACGATAAAGTTTGCGAGGAATGTCAGGTGAGACACCTTGGTGGCGATAGAGCCGACCATCCTCACTTTCAAGAAATACAGTCGGATCATGTTGATCTGACATGCTCGATTGAAGGATCTCTTCGCGTTCAGTGACAACGCTTCGAGCGATGGGACGAGGCTTAGGTGCCTTAGTGTCGGCCAAATTTTTTTGAGGCATGCGTTTGACGCCAAACTCAGCCATCGCTGTCGCAAATTGATTGGCTTCGCGATGGCGTCGATTGGCTTCTTCACGCTGTTTGCGTGCTTCTTCTTCGCGCGCTTTAGCTTCTTCCTTGAGGGCTTTGCTGACCTTTTTAAGGTCAGCAAAGTTGTTGATCGTATGCATAACGAATGAAGGCTTTATTGTTCAGAGTATCGATAAAAGTTACTGCTGGGCTTCTAAGAAACGTTGAGCATCTAAGGCGGCCATGCAACCCGTCGCAGCGGATGTGACAGCCTGACGATAGATCTGGTCTTGCACGTCGCCCGCGGCAAAGACACCGGGGACAGACGTAGCGGTCGCAGCTGGGGCTCGAGAACCAGCTGTAACAATATAGCCGTTTTGTAACTCTAACTGGCCTTCAAAGAGGCTTGTGTTTGGACGATGACCGATTGCAATGAAGACACCAGAGACTTCCACGGTTTTTTGTTCTTCACCGACCATGCTGTCAAGACGAAGACCAGTGACGCCATTACCGTCACCGAGAACTTCATTGACCGTACGATTGAGTTCAAGCGAAATGCGGCCTTCTTTGACGGCTTCCATGAGATGGTCGATGAGAATAGGCTCGGCACGGAATGTGTCACGACGGTGCACCAACGTTACATGACTCGCAATATTGCTGAGATAGAGCGCTTCTTCAACAGCTGCATTGCCACCACCAACAACAGCGACTGGCTTGCCGCGATAGAAGAAACCGTCACAGGTAGCGCAGCCCGAGACGCCGCGACCACGGTAGGCGGTTTCGCTCTCCAAACCGAGATACATGGCGGAAGCTCCGGTGGCAATAATCAAGGCATCGCAAGTATACGTGGTACCCATGTCGCCTTGGAGCACAAATGGACGAACAGAGAGGTCGGCCTTATTAATCATGTCAAACACAATTTCAGTGCCAAAACGCTCTGCCTGTTTTTGCAAGCGCTCCATCAGTTCAGGGCCTTGAATGCCTTCGGCAGCAGAAGGCCAATTGTCGACTTCAGACGTGGTCATTAACTGACCGCCATGATCCATCCCTGTGATCAAAACGGGTTTAAGATTCGCGCGGGCTGCATACGTGGCAGCAGTAAAACCGGCAGGACCGGAGCCGAGAATGATGACCTGGCTATGCTTGGTTTCCATAATGCGTTCCTTACTCGATGGATTCTGACAACAAAGCATGTCAGAATCGGGAATAATCAAGATTGATTCTCAAAGAAAGAATAGGTTTTTTTGATTCTATCTCGAATTTTGATAGGAATGGTTTAATTGATAGGATTAAACTGGCATGGCGCAATATGTTGTAACGAATTCGAGATGAGGACGAAATAGGATCCTGTCGACAAAAAGCCGAACGAATACACCAGATCTTTCTAAAATGAGTAGAAGACTTGGCAACGCGAAGAGCACAAGAATAATCACACGGACTATGGCAAAAGAAGCAAAAAAGAGTACGCGTAAAAAAAAGACGCTCGCCCCTGAGGTGACTCAAGAAGAGGGGGCGATTCGAGGAAAGGACTTAAAAACGATATTGTCAGCTTGGTTCATGGGGACGGTGCGTACCTTATGGGCTTGGAGTTGGTTACTCTCCGTTTTTATAGCGATTGTTCTCGCCTTGATGTTAGGGAGTTATTCGCTCAACGATCCCGCTTTTTCGGTTGCTAGTGGACGTACACCCCATAATTTTTGTGGTGCTCTTGGGGCATGGACTGCCGATTTTATGTTGTCGGCTTTTGGGTTTTCTGCTTGGTGGTTTGTGCTTGGCAGTGCGATGATCGGTATTTTCGCTATTCGCACGGCCTGGCGACGTATGAACGGTGAAACGGATCCTTTGAGAATTAATCCACCGAAACTTACAGCCGCTGTGGGCTTTGTTGCCCTCTTGGTGGGATCAACTTGCTTAGAAGCTTTACGTTTACGTCGATTCCAAATGATTTTGCCTGGTGAGCCTGGCGGGATTGTTGGTGATAGTTTGGCTTGGGGCATTCGTCACTATATTGGTGTCGGGCTTTCGACGACGTTTTTCTTTGCTTTGATTGCGATCGGCTTATCGCTTCTCATGGATTTTCAGTGGAGTCTTGTGGCCGAGCGTATTGGGCGCCCGATATGCCGTTGGTTTATTGATCCGATTTGGCGACTCTTTACCAAGAAAAAAGAGGCAGTTGAGGAAGATGTCCCTGATGTGAAGCCAATCAATGAGGAGTCGTTGCCAACGGCGTCGTCGTTACGCATTCTTCGCCCGAGCGAAGAGCTAGCGATCACCGACTCGATTGACGAACCGACTTTACCTGATGTTGAGCCGATGGGAGAGACGGAACCTGTTGACATGCCTTCGGTGACGAAGGAGGTTCAAGCTCGTACGCAAATGGCGCGACCTGTAGCTGTCAAGCCAGTCACCCCTACGACGAATGCGTTGAGTATGACACTACTTGATGAGCCCGATCAGCAGGCTGAAAAGAGTAGCGAAGAATCTTTGGCGATGACAGGTCGTTTGATTGTGTCGAAGCTGAAGAGTTACGGTATTGACGCTGAAGTCACAGGAGCGCAAACGGGCCCAGTCATTACACAGTTTTGGCTTGAGCCTGGCGCAGGCGTCAAAGGTTCTCAGATTGAAGGCGTGCGCGACGATCTTCGTCGTACGTTAGGGGTACAAGCTGTTCGTGTGGTGCCAAGTATCCCTGGGACAAGCTATATCGGTTTAGAAGTCCCCAATCCAGTTCGCGAAACTGTTCGACTCAAAGAAATTTTGGATAGTAAAGCGTTTCGTCAGAGTTCAGCGCCTCTTACGTTGGCTTTGGGTAAGGATATTGCGGGTAAACCGTTCGCGATTGACCTTGCCAAAATGCCTCATCTTTTGGTGGCAGGGACCACGGGGTCAGGGAAGTCAGTGGGCATTAATGCCATGATTCTCTCGATGCTTTACCGTAATACGCCTGCAGATCTCCGTTTGGTGTTGATCGATCCGAAGATGTTGGAATTTTCGCTTTATAACGGCATTCCGCACCTCTTGTGTCCAGTCGTCACGGATATGAATAAGGCCGCATCGGCGTTGAAGTGGCTCACCAAAGAAATGGATCGCCGCTATGCGGTGATGAGTCATGTTGGCGTGCGTCACTTCAATAACTACAACGAAAAAATTCGTAAAGCTGCAGCCCAGGGCGAAGTGATTCCGGATCCGATGGCGGCGGCTGATGATCCGGCAGCCAAGCCACTTGAAACATGGCCGTTTGTGGTGTGCATCATCGACGAATTGGCGGACTTGATGCTGACAAATCGAAAAGAGGTCGAAGGTGAGATTACGCGTTTGACGCAAAAAGCTCGTGCCGCTGGTATTCATCTGGTCATTGCTACGCAGCGCCCGTCAGTAGACGTGGTGACGAGTTTGATTAAGGCCAACGTGCCAACAAGAATTTCGTTCCAGGTCGCTTCGGGTGTGGATAGCCGAGTGATTTTGGGAGAAAGCGGTGCTGAGTCTTTGCTTGGCTGGGGCGATATGTTGCTCAGACGCCCAGGAGTACCTCAGGCCACACGTATTCAAGGGTGCTTTGTGGCTGACGATGAAGTACTTCGTGTGGTCGCAGAACTGCGAAAGATGGGTGAGCCCGAGTACATTAATGCGGTGACCGAAGCTGAAGACGAAAGTGATGGTGAGACTGCTAGTGTGGGTCGTCGATCAGGGGAATCAGATCCGCTTTATGACAAGGCGGTTGATTTAGTGCTCCGTGAGCGTCGCGCGACGATTTCTTTTGTTCAGCGACATTTAGGCATTGGTTATAACCGTGCAGCTAACCTACTAGAAGCCATGGAAGAAGCTCGCGTGGTGAGTAAGGCCAACAGCGCGGGTCGTCGAGAAATATTGGTTCAGGAAAATTAAAAATGATGAAATCGACACGACGTCTATTTTGTATGGGGCTATGTTTGTTGCCTTTGATGAGTACAGCTTGGGCGAAGCTGTCTGTACCAGAACAAGCGACTGAAAAATTACACGCATTTTTAAAGAATACCTCGATGGCCGCTGGCGAATTTACTCAAACGGTGGTCGATCGCACAGGCCGCGAAGCGGCGCCTACGTCGACGGGGTATTTCCGTTTTATGCGCCCAGGAAAGTTCGAGTGGACCTATGTCACGCCTTACCGTCAAGAAATTATGAGTGACGGTGAGACGTTATGGATACATGATCCAGAGCTCCTCCAGGTGACGGTCAAAAAGCTGTCTGGTGCTTTGCCAAGTACCCCAGCTGCTATTCTTTTTGGTGATCGTCCTTTTGAGGAAGATTGGACGGTCGTGAACCGCTCGGCTGTAGAACTCGAAGCGACACCCAAAAAGCCTGAGGGCTCCTTCGAACGTGTACGCATTACATTTACCCCAGAAGGTGAGCTGCACAAGATGGAGCTCTTGGACACTTTTGGTCAAACGACGGAGTTACTCATAAAGGGTTTAGAGCGGAAAAATATGAAATCTGAGATGTTTAAGTTACAGATTCCGGAAGGCACGGATGTGATCGAGGCTGGATTGTAAAAAAAGTAGCCTATGAGGGCTTTTCGCTAACTTGACTCGCTAGACGAACTGATACAATGCTTTGCATAAGTGAAGAATGCTTAAGCATTTACTTCCGACAAAGTTTTTTCAGTTCATATTTCATCAAAAAAGGCTAGGGGAATTTACATGTCCGATCATATGCGACATCTGATGATTGACCGTCTTTTGTCCGAACAGAGTGTCGTAAGTTTTCAGGAGTTGCAGAACGTTCTGCATGTGAGCGCCCCAACGGTTAAGCGCGACATTCGCTATATGCGCGAAGAGTTGAATGCGCCTATCGTCTACTCCCGCAGTAAAGGCGGGTATTTGTACGAAACGCCTGAGAAAGCAAGTGGGGACGCCAAGCGTGTCTTCGCTTTGCGTAAAAAAGGGTGGTTTAGCGCGCAGGAATTGTATGTGCTCGTCAAAACCATCGATTTGCTTGAGGGCTTAGCGAGCGATGAAACCTCGGCCATTCTCAAAGAGATCGAACCGTTACGTGCTCGCGTAACTTCTCTGTTAGGTCTTAATGGCGTATCTCCAAAGGAATTGCTTGGGCGTGTGAAAATCTTTGATTATTCAGCGCTTCATCAAGAACCTGCCTCGTTTTTGACGGTAGGGATCGCCATTTGTGAACACAAACGTCTTCATATCGCGTATCACAATCGTACGCGCAAGATTGATACGTTCCGTGAGGTTTCCCCGTTACGCCTTGTTCATTACCGCAATCATTGGTATCTCGACGCGTATTGTCATATGTCGGACGCTTTCCGTACGTTCACGATTGAAAATATTCGTCGTTGCGTGATGTTGCCTCGTCCAGCTAAACGCGTTTCTTTACGTGAAATCGAAAGCCAATTAGACCAAAGCTACGGTATTTTCCGCAGTGGTGAGCCTAAGGTTGCTGTTCTTATCTTTGATGAAGAAGCGTCACCTTACATTCGTCGTGAGACCTGGCACCCAAAGCAGAAGACTTCTACGATGGGTGGTGGTGCCGTGAAACTTACGGTTCCGTATACCAATCCGACTGAGTTGATCGGTGAGATCATGAAGTGGGGGCCGCATGTTGAGGTTGAAGGACCTGAAGAACTTCGTCGTGAGGTGCAAGAGCATCTCCAGAAGACATTAGGTCTGTATACCACTCAGAAACCGTGAAGGTAATGAGGGGGGCGACAGGCCCTTTAAAGGAAATTCAACATGACGGAAGAGCAGGTCAGGACTCGGCGTCATCGCGGTAGACGTCGCCGTCGCCTGTCCAGACCCCGGGATTTGCCGGACATCTTTTTCTGCGGAGATCCGCACGGCCGATTTGATCAAATCAATGAGGCAGCGCGTCTTTATGAACCAGATGCCATGGTGATTTTGGGGGATTTACAACCGCCCGCTCCATTACAGGTGGTGCTAGCGGAAGCGCTAGCACATACTGACATCTGGTGGATTCCAGGTAACCACGATACGGACACAGATGAGTTTTATGACTATTTGTGGCGTAGCGAGTTAGCTGGACACAATCTACATGGACGCGTTGCATGCATCGCAGGCTTACGCATTGGTGGTCTCGGTGGTGTGTTCCGTGGACAAGTTTGGATGCCAGACGGAAACCCCAACTATTACAGCCCGTCGACTTTTATGCGTAGGGTTGGTCCGAGCAATATTTGGCGCGGTGGAGTACCACGCCGACATCGTTCGACGATTTTCCCTTCTGTCTACAGCAATATGTTGCGACAGAAAGCGGATATTTTGGTGACGCATGAGGCGCCATCTTGTCACAAGAAAGGCTTTTCAGCATTGGATCGTTTGAGTCGTTCGCTAGGGGCTCGTTGGTTCTTTCATGGTCATCAGCATGAAGATCGGGCTTATGGGTTACAAGGTACGGTCTTTACGAGAGCGGTAGGGTACCAGGGTATTGTCAATTTGAAGGGTGAAGTTGTCGTTGCTGCAAAGTTGGATCCTCGTGAAGAGGCAGCTTTGCATGCTACGGAAGAATGGAAATGCAGAGAGATGACGAATCCAATCATCGTTCGTGATGAAGATGGTCATATTTCGTTGTTGCCGCCAGGTATGACGGGGACGCCTGCTATTTTGCCGGTAACGATAAGAAAGCCAATCAAAGAGACTACTAGTGAGGAAACTACAGATGTGGATTCACTGTCGGTCCCAGAGTCCGTCTCTAATGAAACAAAAGAATTAGAGACAAAGGTGACAAAGACCAATCGACGAGTGCATCGTGTATACCGAACAAAAATGTTTCGCGATCAGTATCGAAAACATAAGAAAAAACCGACTGTGTCTTAGCTCAGGATCAAACAAAGAGGGCATGGATTTTCCATGCCCTCTTTGTTTCAAAAGCGGTTAACGTAAGTGAACAGTGATCAACCCTTCTGTCATAGTTCCAGTAGCTCTTTCAGGTATTTCGGCAATGGCGTTGCTTCGTGAAACACTAAGTAATGAAGCAGAGCTTTGTTGGTTAGCCGGGATAAATATCAAGCCGTCGGCTGGATCAACTTGCAGTTGGCCACGAATAAAATCACGGCGCCCTTCGCGAGTTTTGATTTTGCCGTGCAATTTTGCTGTCAAGGTGAGTTCCTCATAAGGAACGCCCTCTAGCATAGCAATCGCAAAACGTAAGAAAAACTCAGCACTTGTCGCAGAAGCAACAGGGTTGCCTGGGAGGCCCAAAATAAGTGCTCGCCCCTCTTTGAATGTACCAAACGAGAAGGGTTTACCAGGGCGCATGGCTACATGATAGTGTTGAAGATTAGCTATGCGATTCAGTACACTTGCGGTGAAGTCGCAGTCTCCTGGGCCAACACCGCCAGAACAGATGACAAGATCATACTGCTGTGCGGCTTCCTTGAAGTGAGCTTCAATCACCGTGGCGTCATCAGGGAGGATGCCTAGGTATGTGGCTTGAGTACCTACCGAACGTGCCGCTAAAGTGACAAAGGTACCGTTAGCGTTATAAATTTTGCCGTCTGTTAGAGGAAGGCCGTCATTCGGTTCAATGAGTTCATCACCACTAGAAAATACGGCAACGCGCAAACGTGGATAGCAAGGTAGCGTGGCGTAACCAAGACTAGCGGCTAAGCCAAGATCGCCTCGTGTTAGGCGGCGGGGAGCTTTGAGTAAGCATTCACCTTTGTGAAATATTTCGCCTTGACGACGTACATTCGATCCAGCTTTTAATTGCCCGGGAGCAAAACGAACAGATTGATCGATGACTTCGGTTTGCTCAATAGGGATGACTGCGTCTAAGTCTGCGGGTAGTGGTGCGCCAGTCATAATACGTAAGGCGGCGCCACGAGGAACTTCGTTTTCGAATGGATGGCCTGCTGTTGCAATCCCACAGATAGGGAGCGTCAATATCGTTGGATCGTCCGACTCGAAATCGCTAGATCGGATAGCAAAGCCATCCATAGCGGAATTGTCAAAGAGTGGAAAGTCAAACTGCGTCGAAATATCTTGAGCCAAGATACAGCCTTCGGCTTCCAAAAGTGGCGTTGCGATTGTGGTCGCTTTAAGAGGACGGATGGCTTGACGCAGATGTTCAATAACCTGGTCAAAATCAGCACGAATGGCGTTAGACATGTAAGAATCCTAAAAGTCTGCTGATGGATAAAGTAGACGTACTTTCGATTGTAGCCAAGCGCTCGAAATTACGCGTTTATAGAAGGCGCGACTTGAGCGAAATAAAGGAAACAAAATAATGCAGCCTATGTCTATGGATGCACCATCAAAAAACAATACGATCGGTTTGGTTCTAGCTGGGGGGCGAGCGACTCGTATGGGTGGTGTCAATAAAGGATTGGTTCCTTTTAAAGGAAAGCCAATGGCGGCCTGGGTGATTGATGCATTGTTGCAGCAAACGTCGCGTGTTTGGGTATCGGCTAACCGAGATCATGAAGATTTTTTATCGTTTGGTGTAGATCGCGTTTTATCCGACTGCTTAAAAGACTTTCCGGGTCCTTTAGCTGCATTAGATAGCGTCAATGAAGCTAAAAAGCCAGGAGATTTCTCATGGGTGCTCATGGTGCCGTGTGATGTTCCGTTGGTGCCCGTCAGTTTGTTAGGGCGATTTCGAGAGGCATATGAAGATCAACCAGCGAAGGTGTATATCGTGAGTTCTAGAGAACGACAACATAATACGATCGCGCTGATTCACCATTCTGTGCTAGACACTGTACGTCCATATCTTTCAAGAGGTGATCGGAAGGTCGGGCTCTGGCTTACTGAGCAAAAGTGTGTCGTTGTACCGTGGGATGAGAAGGCTGGTTGTTTCGAAAATCTCAACACGCTAGAGGATGTTGATCGTTTACAGGCGTTTTGAAATGGTTGTATTAGGAAAATACCGTCTTTACGGTATTTTTGTTGAAATTCTTGACAAATAGTCGAAAAAGGTATGTAATACGAATCCTTCGTTGCGACGCTGAGTCGACAACGAAATTATTTTTGACAAAGAGTGTTTGATCTGATATGATTAACATTCTGTGCTTTACGAAGCACTGTTCTTTAAAAATCAGAATTCAACGAACCGATAAGTGTGAACATCG
>CALEAW010000049.1 GCA_937943605.1 uncultured Sutterella sp.
TTGCTCTCAGTCGTTTGGGACCACGCTTGGTAATACCGTTAAGTGTGGTATTGCCTCCAGTACTGTTCTGTTTTGGTACGAGTCCAATGGAAGCAGCGAACTGTCTACTGTTTGGGGTGGGGTGCGAAATTTGGATCTGATGATTTTGAGTTAAAAGGTCACCTCTTGAGCATGGTTGTGTAGCTGTGCTTCATAGTCAAGAGGGCTCATCATGTTAATCGTCGAGTGTGCTCTCTTCGTATTATAGATATTGATCCAGCTTATGACGGTTTCTACAGCGTCCACTTCTGGTCGCACTAAACTTAGCAAAAGGAGTTTCTGTTAAAATCGGCGCGGCAAAAAAGCGCGGCCGCCCTCGCAAGGAGCAGAAGTCGGCTGAATTAGGTGCAGGGACTCCAACGCCTAAGCGTCCTGGTCGTCCTAGAGTGCGCTCAATTATTTATGGGCCTCCGCGTCCAAGAGGTCGACCTCGTAAGCGAACTTCTAACTCGCTATAGTTGGAAGAATTGAGGTTCTTTTACTTAATACCAAAAGGGCGCCCTGAATGAGGACGCCCTTTTGTCTTGAAGTTTAATTTCTACCCGTCTTAGGCTTCGTCATCTGTTCCTCGAGAGCAATCGTCTAAAGGCATTGTTGCTAAGAGCGTATTGAGTGCCGCAACCACACGTTTGCGACGCCCCTTTCTGAGTTCCTTCAAAATTTCGTAATAGGCTTCCACCATCGCCTTACAAGCCTCGTTCGAGAGGCTAGCCCCTCGCTCATAGCGCGCACGCACCACAGCAAAGTAAATCTGCAAGATCGGATTCTCAACACGATCCACCATGTGTCCCAAAAAGTCCATGGCCATCACACGAGCGTGCGTGAGTGAAACTTCACCCGCCATTTCGTTTAAGCGAACTTCAAGCTTATTGAGGTCATCTGTCTTAAACGTATCGAGCCACAACGGCACAATACCACTCAAAAGACAGTCAGTCGCCTGCCTATAGGCCGCTGCCGAAAAATGCGCCACCCGAAACTGCATATCGAGATGGTGTCCAAGGTCTGCCGGCGTCACTTGCGTCACCGTCGTTCCACCGTGCTTAACACGCTGCAACACACCCGCTTGATTGAGGCGCTCCATCGCCTTACGAACCTTGTAGCGCGTCACGCCAAACTTTTCGGCCAAAGCGTGTTCGGTCGGAAGCTTTTGTCCTTTTTTCTGAAGGCATTCAAACATGTACGAATCAAAAGCCTCACGAAACTTTTCGTCTGCCTCGCGTCGCAAGCGTGCCTGAGTCTTACTTGATGTGGTGGTCATAAATGCCTCCTCGATGGTATTGTCGCCATTGTAACCAAGCCACCCCTTTAAGTCGACTTGAAAAACGTATAAAACCCGCACTCACCGAGGTGAATACGGGTTTTATTGAGCATTGAACGCTGCTTGTTGACTTATTGCGACATTTCAAAACTTCAGCGTTCCCATTGCGTGACGGCTTGATTACTGCGGAAGATTCATCTTCACATCGTCGTCACCCTGAGCGGCGATACGACGTTCAATCGCATCTGCTTCTTCGCTCTTCTTTTCGGGACGAGGACCAGGTTCGAGCACCGCGATCGACTCAACGTGACCAGTGTGCGGGAACATATTCATAATGCCAGCCGCTCGGATGTGCCAGCCCCCTTCGTGATGAAGAATAGCGCAGTCGCGAGCAAGGGTCGCCGGGTTACAAGACACATAGACCACACGTTCAGGACGACGATCCGTAGCAGCGAGCACGCGAGAGAGCGCCAGGGCGCCTTCACGCGGCGGGTCGATCAAGACGCGGTCGATACCGCCCATACGCTTCCAGAGGGCATCCCAGTCTTCTTCGCACCACGTAAAGAGGTTACGCGCCACGAAGTCGGTCTTATCAGCCACGCCATTATCAATAGCGCCTTGACGAGCTCGTGCCACCAATCCTTCGGAACCTTCAATCCCGATCACACGGCTCGAACGTGTCGCGAGCGGCAACGTAAAGTTACCCAAACCGCAGAAGAAGTCTGCCACCTTATGTTGAGGCTCAACGCCCAAGAGACGCACCGCACGGCCCACCATCGTTTCGTTCAACTCGTGGTTCACCTGCGTAAAATCCGTCGGCTTAAAGTTGATGCGAACACCAAACTCAGACAATTCAAGACCCAAAGCCTTTTCGTTTTCAGGCTCAACCGGGTGCGCCGTTTCAGGCCCCTTAGGCTGAAGCCAAATGTCGGCATGATGTTCACGACCAAAGGCATTCAAGAGCGCCATATCTTCTTCGGTCGGGGTTTCAAGTACACGGAAGACCAAGGCGGTACGACCATTCCCACCCACAGCCACTTCAATCTGCGGCATACGCTGACGAATGGAGAGCTTAGACACCAATTCACGCATCGGCATCATCATGTCGGAGACATTCTTCGTGAGAATGCGGCATTCCTTCATGTCGGCCACATAAGACGAACTCTTTTCGTGGAAGCCCACCAACACACCACCCTTCTTAGGCACATCACGCACCGTCAAACGTGCGCGATGACGGTAGTGCCAGAAAGGCCCATAAATCGGCGTAATGATCTGTTCAGGACGCACACGGCCGATATGCCACAACGTGTCAATCAAGGTACGTTCCTTGAAGGCAACCTGAGCACGCGGCTCAAGGTGCTGCATCGCGCAGCCACCGCAGCTACCCGGGCCATGACCAAAGTTCGGGCAAGCGGGCTTCGTACGCAATACGCTTTCACGATGAATCGTGGTCACACGACCCATTTCAAAGCTCGTCTTATTACGAAGACGTTCGTACGTCACCAATTCGCCCGGAAGCGCACCCTGAATGAAGACCACCTTGCCGTCATGATGACCGACACCGCGGCCTTCCTGATCAAGACGTTCGACCTCCACGGTAAAGTACTCGGGGGTCTTCTCTTTACGTCGTGCCATGTTTTACTCTCACAAAAAAGATTAATTCCCTGGACCACCGACTTAACCCAGTGGCCCGTTTAACGTCGCACAGTCTGCGTGTGCATCATTGGACGCAGACTTTACCAAAAATTACGGGCGTCGGCTATCAAAACCAACGCCCGTTTGTCTTTTGGGACTAATCGTTCGCTAAGCACGTAAGTGCTTTACGCCGCCTCCAGTTATCGCTTCATGAGGTAACCCATCGGGTCGACAGGCTTACCCTTATCGCGCACTTCAAAGCGAAGTTTGCTAACGCCATCGGTACTCGCACCCACTTCAGCAATCTTCTGACCGGACTTCACCTTGGCGCCTTGCTTGACCACCACGCGATCCAAATGCGCATAGGCCGTCACCATCGTAGGGCTGTGCTTCACGATCATGAGGTTGCCGTAGTCTTTGAGTTGCCCCACCCAAATGACTTCACCCTGCATCGCAGCGACCACGACGTCACCCTTCACAGCCGCAATGTCGATCCCTTTACGATTCTGAGCAAAGGTCGAGAGCACCTTGCCGCGCACCGGCCAGAACATACGCTGCCCCGGCGTCACGGTGGGTACCGTGGCCTTCGGTTCTGGCGTCGTAGCGGTCGCCTTTTCGGCAGGCGCAGCCGTCTGGGCTTCGGTCTGCGTACCCGTTGCCTTTACGGGTTCAGCACTGCGAATCGGTGCAGCTGGAGGCATACCACCCAAATCAGCATCGTCACTCAAACGGCTTACGCGAACAGCGGGATTAGGCACGTATTCACGAGGTGCCGTCACGCTTTCAGGCAAACGTAACACCTGACCGATACGCAACTGGGTCGGATCTGTAATCAAATTGAGCTGAGCCAAGTGTTCAGGTTTTAAACCATGGCGCACGGAGATGTTATAGAGCGTGTCGCCTGGGGCAACCGTATGGGTGCGACCCGAATCCTTGACGCCACCAGGAAAAATCGTAGCACTCGGCGCTTCAACAGGCACCTGCGTCGGATCCTGATAGGTGGATCGATCCACAATCTGCGCAGGTCCCAAATCCACGGTCGAACAACCAGCCATAAAAAGCGTCACGGAGGCGCCAGCCACCAACGACAAAACACGTGTGGTTTTCTTCATTTGTCCCTTCTCAATCTCAATGCTCGTTACCCACGACCGGACCATCCATCCAGCCTCTCACCGTCGGCACCTGCTTATAGTTCGTCAAATCAATCTGGAGCGGCGTCACCGACACATAGCCGTGCGACGTTGCCCAAAAGTCCGTTCCCTCTTCGGCATCAGCAGGCTTACCCGCCGCACCAAGCCAATAAATTGGGAAGCCTCTCGGACTCATTTCGCGAATCACCGATTCAGCACTATTACGTTTACCTAAACGCGTTCCACGAATCCCCTGTAAAGCACTCAGGGGCATATTCGGAATATTCACATTGAGAAGCATCGCACGATCATCTTCTCGACTATCAAGGTAGCGCTGAACAACCCTTTGAGCCACTTCGGCTGCGGCATCAAGTTCAGCCCAGCCTTTGTCAATCTGCGAAAAAGCAATAGAAGGAACGCCAAACAAGTAGCCTTCAATGGCCGCGGCCACTGTACCCGAATACATGGTGTCGTCACCCATATTGGCACCGCAGTTAATCCCTGAAACAACCAAATCAGGTTTTTCAAGCAACCCCGTTAAGGCAACATGGACACAATCTGACGGTGTACCCGAAAGCACATAAAGACGATCGCCGTCCGTGTGTTCCACAGTAAGCGGTCGATTCAGCGTCAGCGAATTCGATGCACCGGAATGATTATGGTCCGGCGCGACAACCGTTACACGACCAAACTTTTCCATGGCTTTAGCCAAAGCCTGGATCCCTGGCGCGCGATAACCGTCGTCATTGGAGACAAGAATATGCATAGTGGTGTGCGTGTGATGTGATTTACGCAGGCTGCGTAAATTTCGCTCATGATCGTTTGATTGTAGCCTATCAGCGCACAATTAGACGCGCTTCACGAGGTGCGATCAATAATATCGACCGCCAAAAAGGCGCTCTTCAGGGAAACGCAACATAAAGGTCGACCCTTCTCCCAAGGTCGATTCGATGAGTAATTCACCACCACTTCGACGCATCACATGCTTGACAATCGCCAAACCTAGCCCCGTACCACCTGTCGCACGCGAGCGACCGCGGTCAACACGATAAAAGCGCTCAGTAATGCGAGGGAGATGCTCTGCCGCAATCCCAATCCCAGTATCAGAGACCGAGAGCACCGCGCCTGTGCCTTGGCGCTTCCACACCACTTTGATGCGTCCACCTTCAGGGGTATAGCGCACTGCATTAGTGATGAGATTAATCACCGCACTACGAATTTCTTCAGGGTAACCTAAAAGTGACAAATCCTCATGCGACACTTCAAAGGTGTGTCTAGATTGAGAAAGGGCCATGCCTTCACTGACGGCATCATCAACGAGCTTACTCATCGCGATAAGTTCAGGTGATTCGGACTGACGTTCATCACGATTTTCTAATTGCGAGAGCATCAATAGGTCGTCCGTCAAACGCTTCATGCGTAAGGTCTGATCGCGCATCAAAGCCAAGTGTTTGGCGCGTACTTCAGCTGGCATATCGGCATCAGCCAAATCCAAGAAGCCCGCAATCACCGTGAGGGGCGTACGCAACTCATGAGAGACATTCGCCACAAAATCACGACGCATGTCATCTAAACGACGGCGTTCTGTCACATCATGCGTCACGATCAACGTATGGCGTTCATCAGGCGCAATCACGACCGTGTCGAGCATCATCCGACCGCCAGCGACCTCGATCGTATAGTGACGACTAAAATCACGAGCCTTGAGCCAAGCTTTAAAGTCATCCGTAATTTTAGTTTCAAAGGCTTGACCCACGTCGTCTTGCGTGAGTCCTAAATGCTCTTTGGCGGCTGTATTCACCCATTCGATAATACCGTCCCCTTTGAGGATAATGACCCCTTCGGGGAGTACTTCTAGGGTTTGACGATAGCGAGCGTCACGGGCATCGAGTCTCGCTTGCATATGCCGTTCTTCATCGACCACTAACTTACCCGCATAGACGGCCAACATTGAAAAAATGGCAACTCCCACACAAAAGAAGAGCGCAGCGCGGCCTCCATCCATTGTGAGCCAAAGGACGACCGAAACGAGCGACACACAAATGAGTCCTGCCACAATCAAAATGCCAAGGATTTGCGTGTGTTGTGTCGTGTGTTGGACACGATCCGTGCTTTTATCACTCATGGCCTGTCCTTTTAGCGCTCTATCTGTCATCAATCCACAGGACGACAGCGGTACCCTACCCCGCGTACGGTTTCGATGAGTTGCTCTGCTGTAGTCCCTGCAAGCGCCTTACGTAATCGAAGCATATGCACATCAACCGTACGTTCATCGACGTAGGCATTGCCCCAAACGGCGTCAAGCAATTGCGCGCGCGAAAACACTCGTCCAGGTCGAGAGGCAAAGAGTAAGAGCAATCGAAACTCTTTAACACTGAGCTTTAAAGGCACTCCTTCAACTTCAGCTTCGAAACGTGTTTCGTTCATCGTCAAGGGGCCGCAATTCACCACCTTTTCGCGCTCTGGCGCTGGTGCAGGACTTTCTGTACGCACTGTGTCGGCAGGTGAACGACGTAAAACCGCACGAATACGTGCCGTCAGTTCTCGAGGCATAAAAGGCTTGACAATATAGTCATCGGCCCCTGCGTCAAGGCCATTGACGCGATCGGTTTCGTCACCACGCGCCGTGATCATCATCACAGGCACGTGCTGCGTACCTTCGTTTGCGCGAACTTCACGCAAAAAGTCAAAGCCAGAACCGTCGGGTAACATGACGTCAAGCAGAATCACGTCCGGCGTCTCCTCAGCAAGAATAGCTCTTGCTTCAGCTAGAGACGCCGCCTTACGCACTTCATGACCATCAGTTTCGCAAATAAAAGCGAGCAACTCTCGAATTGCGGTTTCGTCTTCTACCGTTAATAGTTTTGCCATGGATAGCGCTGCTCCCGTCCTTTATTTACTGAGTTCTGGTCCGACAAATGTGTCACGTTCCGTGAGAGCAGTATAGAACTCATGACGCACATCCGCACCTTCAATAATGTAAATGACGGCTTCAGCCAAATTCTTCACATGGTCGCCCACGCGTTCCAAAGAGCGCCCCGTCCACATCAGGGCTTGGGCTTCTTCGATCGTCTTGGGATCCTTCATCATATGAACGATCAAACCGTGGCAAGTGCTCTTATAGACTTCATCCACCGTACGGTCACATTCAATGATCTTTCGAGCGCGTGCGCAGTCTCCACGCTTCAAGCTAATAATCGCTTCGTTCATCATATCGACGATCACTGGGACGACCTTGAGTAACGATTCGCGATGCACGACCAACTCTGGATCCAAAGCGTGCAAACGTTCGATACTCGCAGCGATATTGCGGATTTCGTCACCCATACGTTCGTAATCGACAGACATACGTCCCATGCCGATCAACGTGCGCAAATCACACGCCGCAGGCTGGCGTCGGGCAAATACACTTTCAATCAGCGCATCGACCATCACTTCATAACCATTGACTTCAGCATCGCGCTTCATGATACGCGTGGCCGTTTCAATATCAAGGGTCTGAAGCGCGCCTGCTACATCGATCAATTGCGTGCGAACGACCTTAGCCATGGCCGTAAGTTCAGCGAGCACCGTCTCCAGGTCGCGATCAAAACTTTTCACAATGTGTTCCATGATCTTTATCCTTCTTCTTGCTTTTAGCCAAAACGCCCAGTGATATAGTCTTCGGTCGCTTTTTCTTTCGGTCGAGTAAAGATGTCTTCGGTTCGTCCCGACTCGATCAATTCACCGAGATAAAGAAAGGCCGTATAGTCCGACACACGCGCAGCCTGTTGCATACTGTGGGTCACGATCACCACGGTGTAGTCCTTCTTCAGTTCTTCAATCAAAGACTCAATACGCGCCGTCGAAATCGGGTCCAAAGCGGAACACGGTTCGTCAAGCAATAAGACTTCAGGACGCACGGCAATCCCGCGAGCAATACAAAGACGCTGTTGCTGACCACCCGACAAACTCGTGCCCGGCTGTTGCAACTTGTCTTTGACGTCATCCCACAAAGCGGCCTTTTTAATCGCCCAAACCACTCGGTCTTCAAGCTCAGAGGCCGAGAGCTTTTCACGCAAACGAATGCCATAGGCCACGTTGTCGAAGATACTCATCGGGAAGGGTGTCGGACGCTGGAAAACCATCCCTACACGACTACGCAACGTGCAGTCGTCGAGCGTGCTCGAAAGAATGTTTTCGCCGTCGAGCATCACTTCGCCCTCAGCGCGCTGCCCCGGATAAAGGGCATACATGCGATTGAGCACACGCAAAAGCGTCGACTTACCACAACCAGACGGACCAATAAAAGCCGTCACACGTCCAGTCGGAATCGTCAAGGAGATGTCTTTGAGGGCATGAAAGTCCCCATACCAAACATTGAGATTTTTGATATTGATTTTGATGTCTTCGTTCATCTTGGATAAACCTAATCTGTTACTGACGGCGGCGTTCTCGCAACCAAATAGCCCCTAAACTCATCACAAAAACAAGGACTACTAACACTAGTGACGTACCGTATTGCAAAGGACGCGTGGCCTCAATATTGGTGCCTGACGTGGCCATTACATACACGTGATAGGGCAAAGCCATCACGGGCTCCCAAAGCGACACACCATCCTTTTGCATAAAGAACACCGTACCGGTGTACATCACAGCGGCCGTTTCGCCTGCTGCACGAGCCAGGGACAAAATGGCCCCCGTCAAAATGCCCGGCAAAGCATTCGGCAAAATCACCTTAAAGATCGTTTCAAAGCGCGTAGCGCCTAAGGCAAGGCTCGCTTCACGCCAATCCTGCGGCACCTGCTTCAAGGCTGTTTCGGTCGTATTGATGATGATCGGAAGACTTAACACCGCTAGCGTCAAGACACCAGACAATAAGCTCACACCTAAATCACAGAACACCACAAAAAAGGTCAGACCAAACAAACCGAAGATGATGGACGGCACACCAGCCAGGTTGGCCACGGATAAACGAATGACCGTCATCAAAGGGCTCTCAAGGTTATATTCGTTAAGATAGACCGCACTCACGACCCCCAAGGGCAACGCAATGATCAAAGCCCCAGCGGCCAACAAAAAGGTCCCAACCAAGCAAGGCCAAATACCGCCTTCACTCATCATGTTGCGCGGGGCTTCAGTCAAAAATTCCCACGTGAGAGCCGGCATGGCGTGATACATAATCATGCCGAGCATCCCCACCAAGGACAAGATGGAGATACCCATCGCCGCACGCATCACGCTAAAACCAACCAGTCCCCACGACTCACGCCAACGAAGTGACTTCATCATGCGCTCCTCAACGAGAGACGACGAGTTAAATACCAAGCCGCCCAGTTAAATAAAAAGGTAATAAGAAACAGCAGGAACCCAGCGGCATAAAGCGCATGGTAGTGTTCACCGCCTACCGCCGCTTCGGCCATTTCTGCGGCAATACCCGCCGTCATCGGACGGATCGGATCGAAGAGAGTTTCCGGAATAATGCCGGCGCCACCAGCAACCATGAGCACAACCATGGTTTCACCGATCGCACGAGAAAGCCCGAGCATGACCGAGGTACCAATACCCCCCATAGCCCAACGGAGTTCCACGCGGCAAAGGGTTTCCCAACGCGTCGCACCCAATGCCAACGAGGCTTCTCTCAAAGCCACTGGCACGTTACGCAAAGCGTCTTCAGAAATAGACGCAATCGTCGGAATACACATAAAAGCAAGCATCAAGCCTGCATTCAAGAGATTCAACCCCGTCGGCAAATTAAAAGTTTCCTGAAGCCACGGTGCCACAACGACCATACCCACAAAGCCGATCACGACCGAGGGAAGTGCCGCCATGAGTTCAATCACGGGTTTGAGATATCGAGCGAGCCACTGAGGCACAGCACAATGGAGCGCCGCAGCCGTCAGTACGCCAATAGGAACGGCAAAGACTGCCGTCAAGAGAGCTACCGAAAAGGAACCCACGACCATGGCACCGAGACCAAAGACGGCCGGATCATCGGTGGGATACCACTCTGTTGAAAATAAAAAATCAGTCAAAGAAACTGACTGAAAGATCGGTAGTGCTTGTGTAACAAGAAAAAGAACAATCGCGCCGAGCGCTAAGACGCTCACCACAGCGATCAGGCCCGCCGATCGCTGAAAGAGCCTATCTGTCGTTTGGTAATGAAGCATGAGTTTATCCAAAACGATGTCTGGGCTAGGTACGTGTGTGTTTTGTCCATCTAGGGTTCACTCCCCGCATCACTCACATCGTCATTGGGCCTTAAGCGATTCATCCCCCGATGTCGCTTAAAGCCCTTGCACGTACTAGCCCAAGATCATTACTTCGTCAAAGCGACAAACCCAGACTTCGTCACCCAGGTTTGACCTTCAGAACTCAACGTGAAGTCGATCAACTGACGAACGTCAGCCTTGACTTCACCCTTGTCATTACCGGCAGCAAAGAGGAAGAGTTCACGGCTAATCGGCCAAGTACGATCCTTAGCGGTCTCAGCGCCCGGCTTCACACCGTTCACAGACACACCCTTGACCTGGCTGTCGAGATAGCCAACACCGATGTAACCGATGGCATTGGGGTTGCTAGAGACGGCCTGAACGACACCACCACTAGAGCTCTGCAACAAGGCGCGCGGAGAAACGCGAACCTTACCCATCACCAAATCCTGCCAGCATTCAAACGTACCAGAGGAAGAATCGCGACCAACCACAACCACAGGGGCATCAACACCGCCCACTTCCTTCCAATTCTTGATCTTGCCTGCAAAGAGGTCACGCAACTGATCCATCGTCAAAGACGTCACACCGTTCTTCGGGCTCACCACCGGAATGATGGCGTCGAGCGCAACGGCAACCTTCACTGGGTTCATGCCGTGCTTTTCAAAATCCTTAACTTCTTTAGCCTTCAGGTCACGGCTAGACATGGCCACATCGGTCATGTTGTCACGCAAAGCCTTAATGCCATTGCCAGAGCCCGTACCGCTAATCGTGATCGTCACGTCCTTATGCTTAGCCATATAAGCTTCAGAGACTTGCTGCATCACAGGCAAAACGGTGGTCGAACCGTTGATATTGATAGCGCTAGCAGCCATGGCACTCATACTCGTACCAAACACACAAGCCGTCACAGCTAAACCAACAAGATGACGACGAGAAAAACGTCCATTAAGCATCATGGAATTCATCCTATTTACAGTATTAAAAGTATCTATAAGTGCTCTTCTCTTATAGACAGGGCGAAGTATGCGCCCCTAGATTGACATCCTTATGACGCCCTTATGACAATTCTGTGACACCCGCTAAGCATGCCTTATGCCTCTCTTAAAATTTCGTCTCTTATAGACTACTAACAGCTTAAGATTCCCTTAGGTACAAGGTAATTATTTGCGTTTAATCAACTTCTGATCACATTACTGGCTATCTTAGCCACACCTTAAACACTCTCACACAAAGCCGAAGTAATATTGATCTCAAGGAAAGGGAAGCCCCGCGGTAACCCGCTTAGATCAAGCCTGAGGCCGGCGTGATTGAATAGTGACCCTCTTCCAAATTTTTAGTGGGAACTGGTAGTCCCACGTCTTTATACAACGCTCGATTCGGTTTTGGATCGAGCGCTTTTTTTTGCCTTTTTTGCAGCACCATATCAAAAACCGAAATTGTGATCGATTTTGTGGAACTATGAAAAGCTCCCCCTGGATCCTTACC
>CALEAW010000050.1 GCA_937943605.1 uncultured Sutterella sp.
GTTATTTGATCTATCTCATGATGATGTAGATCTAGTGATCTGGGAGTTTCGGATATGATGCGGGCGTTTGTTTTTTTAAGGAGGTTGAGGTGGCCGTTTGATTAATTTAGAGGGGTATCGGTATTAATACCTAATGCTTTGCAAACCTTGTAGAAATCGTTATGCGCTTTTCGTTAATGAACGTATGGAAGTCCGCGTGGGCAAATGTAAGTGGATCCTTTAGGCTTATGTGAGGCTCTGGACCGTGGGAGCCATTTGACAATTCCGAGGAGTGAACATGAAAAAATTTAAGTTGGTAGCGATCGCTACAATGCTTGCCGGGACAACACTGTGCGCATCAGCGGCTGATGTGCAAATGTATGGCTTGGTCGCAACGGGTGTGGTTTATCAGCATATTCGCCATCAAGATACCAATACTTTTAAGTTGGCGAATGCTTTAGAGTCTTCTGACCAAAGCCGTTGGGGCATTAAGGGACGTGAAGCCCTTCAAAATGGATGGTATGCTGGTTTTCAATTAGAAGGTGGTTTTCAGCCAGACTCTGGTGAAATGGCCAATGGATCGAAGATTTTTGATCGTGTAGCCCGTATTTATGTTGGTAATGAAACGATAGAAGTTTCTGGCGGCCATATGGCAGGCTTTACGATTGCTTCTGATCCATATTCTGTGTATGGTCGATTGGGTGCCAATATGACCCGTACATCGATGCAAGGTTTTGCGCCCGCGGCTTTCTCTTACCAACCTGGCTACGTTGATAATGCGATTGCTTTCCGCACCAATGCCAAGCACGGGCTTTTCTTGCAAGGCTTTTATTCGAACGGTGATGTCAAGCCAGGCGTTGACGAAGAAAAAGATTTTGATTGGTCCGATCGTCGCCATGTTGGGCAATTAGCCACAGGTTGGGTCGGGGAGAAGTTACGTTTCGGTGGGGTTTATTCCTATGAAATGCAACAGAATACGCCGAATATCACCAAGCGCGATGCCACTCATGGTATTCATTTGATTGCAAGCTACAATTTCGGTGGTCCTGCTGTCTCTGGTGTTTATTACCATGGTAAGAATGATTGGCGTTTAGGTGCAGCCAGTGATTTGGGTAAGATCATCGGTGGGGCGAATGGCGTCAATGGTCAAAAGGTCTTGGCTGACAGTAGTGAAGGCTTGACGACAAATGCTTTCTATATGTCGGCGACATATCCGATGGGCAAGCATAATCTCGGCGCTGCATTAGGCTTTGTAAAGGCCGAATGGGAAGGCGATAAAAAGAACTTGAAGCACGACGATGGTTCTGCGGTCTTGGGTGGCGTGATTTATCGTTATCACTTCTCGAAGCGTACGAATGTTTACAGTGCTATCTCTTATGCACGAGGTGATGACCTTCTTGGTGAAGCAGCTCGCTTTAATCAGTGCTTTGCTACGGTCGGTTTGGTTCAGCGCTTCTAATTTGACGAAGGCGTGAAGGTGGTTTCTATTTAAGAGAGTGCCTCGATTTTTCGCCTATTCATGCAAGCGTGTCGATCTTTTTCGAGTGAAAAGGGTCGATGCGCTTTTTTGCTAGAGGCTTTCATATCAGTCGTCGTGCAAAGGATCAAAAAGGTAGGATAGCGCTTGATCGCCGAATTTGTAGGATCATGCAGAAAGTGAAAAAGGCTTTTCACGGAATTGCACGTAAGCACGATGAAAGTCCTTGTACCCAATAAAAGAGAAAGTCAATAGACTATTCCCTAAGCTTGAGGCGATGGGTATTCCCATTATTGAATTCCTCGTATCTGACCAAAATTCAATTCATTCATTAAAGAGAGAAAAAATCACCATGAGCATGTGTAGCTTTTTTAAAGGGTTAAAGACCGCTCCTCTAGACACCTTATATGACTGGCAGAATGGTCGTTGGCCGTGGGGCATCATTGCCTTTGCCATGATCATGTTGGTGTTGTTAGCTCATTATCTTTTCCAAAACTGGATGCATATGTTGCCGTGCGAACAGTGTGTTTACATTCGCTACGGTAATTTGGTGATGGCTTTAGGTGCCATCATTGCCATGATTAATCCAAAAGCTGTTTGGACAAAGATTTGCGGTTATGTGTTGGGCTTTTATGGGTTGATCTACACGTTCATTTGCTCTTGGAAGTTGATGGCTATTCATGATGCCGTTCATTCTGATGACCTTGAAGCGATGTTCGGTATGCAGGGTTGCTCCATGGAACCGAAGTTCCATTTTGGCCTTCCGCTCGATAAATGGGCCCCTGAATGGTTCAAGCCGACGGGTGATTGTGGCTACGATGCTCCGATGCCTGCTGAAGGTGTTGAGCTCTCTTCTTTGCAACAGTTCTTTGTCGAACTCTATCAGAGTAGTGATGGCTGGTACCTTATTCCGCAGTGGAAGTTCATGGATATGGCTGAATGCTGCTTCCTCGCTTGCTGTGTCGCGACGCTCTTCCTTGTCCCAATGCTTGTAAGCTGGATTGTCAAGGGCTTGAAGAAGTAATCGTCTCCTCAATCGCTATTTCTCCTTGATAGCGAGTCTGTCCCCGCGAAGCTGTGGTTCGCTTTTGCGGGGACATTCTTTTTTAGACTGAGTTCAGCAGATCGTACGTCTACTCCAAACCGAACGCGCCTCAAGACGTTTTTGTCCCTAAACCCCCGCTTGACTAGATACTAACGGTACATGGTCTTCGGGGGTTTTTC
>CALEAW010000051.1 GCA_937943605.1 uncultured Sutterella sp.
CAGTAAATACTAATTTTTTCTTTTGAAGATAACCTTGTGCAAAATTCAGGCTAGTTCTGAGCGCCAAGTGTACCCGTTTGAGAGAAATTCACTTCAAAACACAAATTTATGTATTAGCTTGGCGCCTGTGGTCGGTGTCGCGCCGAAGGTCTTGATTCTTGGCAGCATGCCTGGCCGCGCGTCGATCGATGCAAAGCAGTATTACGCACATCGAGCCAATCGCTTTTGGCCGTTGATGGCGAAACTATGTCCTAATGAATCCGATCGTTTGTTGTCACCTAATTATGACGACCGATTAGAAGGACTCAAACGCTCGCACGTGGCACTTTGGGACACCATCGGACAGTGTGAGCGCACCGGAAGTCTTGATAGTGCCATTAGAGCAGTGGTGCCTAATCCCATTGGCGACCTACTCAAGGCTCAGCCTACGATTGAGCGGATTTTGCTTAACGGCCGCAAAAGTGAGGCAATCTTCAAGCGCTATTTGGCTACAGCCATAGCAAGCGAGTGTCTTCATTCAAAGGTTTACGGGGTCCCTAGCACCAGTCCGGCCAACGCAGCTATAAAGCTTGATGATTTGTTCGTCGCCTGGTCTGACGCCTGGCCAAAAGTGTGATCACACGGATAAACACGCGAACAAATGCGCTATTACAGGCCAGACCACGCCCTCAAAACGCCTGTATTCGGGTAATGGCGCATAGAAAAAAGACCTTATATGTCGGTAGACTGTCAGGATGGCAACAAAACGGCAGGACCAATCCGTTAAGCCTATCTATATATAGAGAAGGAGAAAGACATGGAAAAACCGACGCTTTCTGCAGAAATGAAGGCGCGTCTGACGACGCTGTGTGCGGATGAACGCGTGAAGGCTGCTTTACAGGTGTGCGTGGATGAAGTGGCCACAGCCATGGAAGAACAGATTCATATTTCTGAAATTGAGTCTCCTACCTTTGCTGAAGGCGTGCGCGGTGAAGAAATTGCTCGCCTCATGAAGGTCTACGGCTTGACGGACGTGGTGATCGATCCGATTGGTAACGTGGTCGGCCGTCGTCCTGGGACGGGCAATGGCCCCGTGTTGGCGATCGCAGCGCACTTGGATACGGTCTTCCCAGCAGGCACGGACTTAAAAGTACGCAAAGAAGGCCATCTCTATTATGGTCCTGGGATTGGTGACAACGCCTCGGGGTTGCGTTCGATGTTGCAGATTTTGCGTGCGTTAGAAAAAGCCCAGATCGAAACCGATGGTGACATCCTCTTTGTGGGTACCGTAGGCGAAGAAGGTAATGGCGATATTCGTGGTGCCAAGGCGCTTTTTGATGGTTCTCGCAAGATCGACGGCTTTATGGCCTTAGACATGGCCGATATCTATACCGTGCAAAATGGTGCTACGGGTGCACACCGTTGGCGCTTGGCGATTGAAGGCGAAGGCGGCCACTCTTATTTAGATTATGGTCATGTGCCATCTGCCATTCATGCCATGTGCCGTGCGGGCGCTTTGATTGCTGACCTTGAATTGCCCGAAAATCCGAAGACCACCTATACGATCGGGACGATTAAGGGCGGCACGACCGTCAATACCATTGCGGCGCGCTGCGAAGTGGACGTCGATATGCGTAGTGTGGATTTGCCTACTCTCGAAGCGCTTGAAGCGAAGATCCTTGCGGCCTTTGAAGAAGCAGTGCGTTTAGAAAATGCCCATTGGCCAAAGGCCGACGAAGCGCATCAACTGAAGCTTGTTAAGACTCAGATCGGTAATCGTCCGGCAGGATTACGCCCCAATGATTGCCCGGCTGTGCAGGCTGCCTTGGGTGCTTTGGACGCTTTAGGGATTGAAGCGCGCAATATTAAGTGTAGTTCTACAGACGTCAATGCCCCGATGTCAAAGAATATCCCGTCGGTCTGCGTTGGTACGGGTGGCGTGACGAACCTCGAACACAGCCTTAAAGAATATTTCGACTCGACCGATATGCACTTAGGTCCCCAGCTAGCACTCCTCGCGACACTCGCGATGGTGGGCTTAAAGGGCACGAAGGGCGCACTCGCCTAAGAGTTCAAAAAAATCGAACGATGAGCGGATTTCTCAATGAGAAGTCCGCTTTTTTTATGGTTTTTGGCCAAAAAAGACCAAAGTTCACTCAACGCGCCGGGTCGACGAAAAGACAACCCCAAAATGTCTTAAGACAAATAGGAAAACTTAAGAATGTTAAAAATCGTGTTTACCCTAAGGTACGTTAAAAAAGAAAAGAAAGAATCGATAAATCCACGAAAAAACTAACTCTTTCAGGGTTTTTTAGAATTGAGTTGACAATTTTTGAGTGCTTGACGGTGTCTTTTTAAAAGCCTTAAAGACCTTAAGAAAACCGCCAAATGTTACAAAGGTAAATCCTAACAGGATAGAGTGGCTAATAGAGAAACTTAATCAAAACGAGGATTTTTACAAGGGGCGTTTGCGGTTTTTTGTACCGTTCGAAAAAACTGAACGGTGAGTTCAGCCAAGGTTGAACCTTCTTGGGAAAGGTCGCTAGTAAGTCTATGTCATTCCGTTGGGTGGAAACGGCCATTCCATATAGCGTTCAAGGTGAGTTATTAAGCCCTAGGTTTTTGAAGAGATGTACCTCTAAAGAGGTAGTCTGTTAGCAGAGAGAATGAGGGAATAAAACACGGTATCAAATTTGACTAATTTAGAGCTTAACGCTACTTACAGAGCGAAATATGGGATGTGTGTCAGTTGAAACATGGTGTTTGCTCTAGCTATTTGATCTAGATCAATAGAACAAAGAAAGCTTGCGAAATCAGGATTACTTAAGGAAACAGCTTCGTGCATCATAGTGACGCGGGTTCATTCGATCCCGCATTGACCCCATTACCTTTTCTCGTCTAGGGGAAGGGATATGAAATCTCAGGAGGGTCTTCGGACCTGACAGAGAAACAACCAAAAATCGATGTTGCTCGTCGTGTTGAAGACGACGGCCTCTTCTTCACACGATGGTGCCTTCTCCGCTCTGGGGAACGGAGAAGACAAGACATTAGGAGATAAAAACTATGCAATCCACTACCAGAAAAGCAGCGGCGTCTGTCCTGTTTTGCTCGGTCGCCATGGCTCTCGCCTCTCAGGCTATTGCTGCGGACGCCCCGGGTGTCGGTAACAAGAATGTAAACGCGCTCACGCAGCCGATTTACGCGAATCCGGACGGCGATGAAGCCACGAAGGGCGTTAAGACCCTCCAGGACTACATCGTTCAGGAAAAGGAACTCTGGCAGTTCCTCTTCGACAACCATCCGGTTTTCAAGTACGCTGAAGAAGGTCGCATCAAGGGTGTCTATAAGATTTCCACCCGTGGTTCCGAATTCCTCGGTGAAGGTAATGCTCAGAAGTACACGAAGGCTGCCGGTGCTAAGCCGTCCGCTTCCCAGTATCGTCTGGCTGCCAAGTCCATTCTTGACTATCCGAACAAGTTCGTTGGTCCGGAACGTTGCGGCGAATGCCACGCTGTTCAGTACCAGAAGTGGAAGCGCTCCCGTCATGCTCAGACGATTCGCTTCCCGGGCGAACATCCTGAAGTCGACAACGACCTCAAGAAGAAGCTTTATGGTTCCGACGCCTCCATCCTTCCGGACGGTATCACGCCTGACGTGATCTACGCTACGGTTGGTACGCCGCGTACGAAGTACGGTTACATCGACGGCTATCTCGTCCGTGGTTCCTACCACGTTCGTGACGGTCTTCTCCGTGACGGTACGGGTACGATCGTCGCCGGTGGTAACCAGTTCTCCCGCGGTTGGGCTTCTTGGCTCACCCCGGAACGCTGCGCTGAAATCGCCAAGGTGATCCCTGACTTCCCGACCAAGATGGAAGACTTCGGTGCCTCTGGCTCCCACCAGTGGGGTATGACCTCCTACGGTTCCAAGTTCGAAAAGGAATTCCTCTTCCAGCCGGCTTCCTCCTATTGCGAAGTCTGCCACGCCTTCAAGTTCGACTTTAAGGATAAGAAGGAATTCTTCGCTGCTCTCGGCAACCCGAAGGAACTTCAGAAGCACACCATCTCCAAGGGTATTGCTTGTGAAGAATGCCACGGCGCCGGCGGTCACTTGGTTGGTGCTGAATCCAACGGCTTCCAGACGAACTGCGAACGCTGCCACCAGCGCTCCAACTTCATCCCTGAAGACGTTAACACCGAAGCTGGTCAGGGTAAGATCGAAAACGGTTTCAACGTGAAGACGAAGTCTTCCTGCCCGTCTTGCGGTACGGAAGGTTCCCAGCTCATGATGTCCAAGCATTATGAAAAGGGTATGCGTTGCGTGACCTGCCACGATCCGCACGAAGTGACGTCCAACTCTTGGGCTGACTACTACACGAAGCCGAACATCAAGCAGACCTGCCAGGACTGCCACCAGGTTCAGAAGGATGTTGTTGCTCAGACCGATACGCACCAGAAGATGGACTGTATCGACTGCCATATGCCGTTCACGATGTCCTGTGAAAACTTCACGGCCATCCAGCGTCCGGACATGGCCGGCTTTGACGCCGTCCGTCGTTCTCACGTGTTCAACATCAAGGTCGACCCGACCGCTAAGATGATGAACCCGGCTGAAGGTCAGTCTCGCGCTTCCAACTCCAAGGGCTGGCGTATTGCCAAGGACGAAGAAGGTCACGGCTACCTCGACCTTATGTGGACGTGTGCCCGTACGGCTAACGCCGAACCGGCTCTCACGGAAAACAAGGGCTGCCACTCTGCCTTCATGTCCGAGCTCGAAAAGGGTCTCCAGTACACCGACCAGAAGCAGGTCTATGACGAAGTCATGGAATGGCAGAACCCGGTTAAGGATGGTTACAAGGCTGCTCTCGCCGCTCAGGACCGTATCGTTAAGCTCCTCGAAGTCACGAAGCTTGACGCTGCCACGAAGGCTGACGTCCTGATGCTCCTCGACAAGTCCCGCGATATCACGAACGAAATCGCTAAGGACGGTTCTTGGGGTGTCCACGCTCCGAAGTATCTGAAGCAGCGTGCCGAAACGGCTCAGGCTTACCTTGCCAAGGCTCAGTCGATCCTCGACGCAGCCGCCAAGTAAGTAAAAGGCCCGTTTAGCTTCAACCTTAGAATCCCCGATCCCAACCGGGATCGGGGGACCAAATAAGACCAAGAAGGAATTATGAAATCGCATCTGAAACGGTTGGCTTTAGGCTTAAGTCTCGCGACAACGGCGCTTTGCGCTTACGCGGGCGCTGATGGTGAGATTGAACCAGCCCCCGTCTATGACGAAGTGATCAATCAGATTTCGATGCGTGAAGCAGAAATGCTTCACGAGGAAGGCGTTCAGTTTTATGACGTCAACGAAGTTGAACTATGGGCAAAGGGATTTATTCCTGGCGCTATTTTCTTCAACGTCAATGACTGGAAAAAACTGCTTCCCGAGGATAAGAGCACAACCATTGTGTTTTACTGCGTGGATCCACTCTGCACGAGTAGTGAAATGGCAGCTCGCGAAGTGATGAAGCTTGGTTATACGGATGTTCGTCAGATGCCGGAAGGCATCACAGGATGGCGTCGTTCTAACCGTCCCATCGAACTTCCGTAACAGATGTGTGTTTTATCACAAAGATAAGACCGTAATTCACGAACTAATAAGTTGAGATCATTATGTTTACCCTGAAAAAAGTCATTCTCTCTGCCTCGATTGCGCTGTCCATGAGCACCGTGGCATTTGCTCAGGCTCCGCAGACGCAGCTCCAGAAGGAGTCTTACAGTATGGGTGCTACGCTGGGTAACGTGCTGGCAAGTCAGGTTTATCGCCAGACGAACTTGGGCGCCAAGGTCGATATGGACTTTGCCGTCCAGGGCTTCATGGATGCCTTGAAGAATAAGAGCCAGTTGACTGAAGACGACATGTTGAAGATTCTCAATGTGCGCGCCGAACAGCTCAATAAGCTCGAAGAAGCGGCTACTGAAAAAGTGGCCAAGGCTAACGCCGAAAAGTCCAAGGCTTTCCTTGCTGAAAACGCCAAGAAAAAGGGTGTGATTACGCTGAAGTCCGGTTTGCAGTACGAAGTCCTCGCTGAAGGCAAGGGTGAAAAGCCCCGCGTTGAAGACGTAGTGACCGTGAATTATGTGGGTACGTTCATCGATGGCAAGGTGTTTGAAAGCACCTACGAAACGAAGGAACCTGCTCGCTTTGTGATGATGTCCGTGATTCCTGGCATCGCCGAAGGCGTTGCTCTCATGTCCCCGGGCGCCCGTTATCGTTTCACGATTCCGGCCAATCTTGCCTATGGTCATGACGGCGCTGGTCAGATTCCGCCCGAATCTGCCCTTGTCTTCGACTTGCAGCTCGTCAAGGTCGAAAAGGTTGGAGCTCATAAGCAGAGCTTCGGTATGCCTGGTATGGGCATGAAGGGTATGGAAAATCCTCACAAGTGAGGATGACCATTAACTGCATGGAGAACGTGTGATGAACATGCTCGGCGTCCTTTTAGCTGGTGCTGCAATGCTCGTTGTTGCTGTACTGGTCTGCTTTCAGGTCAAAAACCGTGGGCAGAAGGCACATGGGAAAAACATGTTCATCATGGGTTTCGGTGGTGTGCTACTTGTCTCGAGTCTCTGCGTTTATGCCACGTTAGGACGTTGGGGCGATTGGCAAAAGGCTGAGGTAGACCACGATGTGGATTACCTCCTTGCCGCCAAAGTAAACGAGGCGCGTCGTCAGGTGACATTTGCCCCTGATAGCGTGTCTGCACAGCGAGAATTCGCGCAGATCAGCCTTGAGGTGGGTCAGTACGAGGACGCTGTGAAGGCGATTGACAAGATGCTGAGTTTGGTCGGAGATCAACCAGACCTCCTTGGTATGAAAGTCTTCGCCCAGTATTACCGAGACGGTCGACAATTCACCCCTGAAACTCGTCTCGTCATTGATCGAGTGTTGACGATGAATCCTCTTGAGGTTCAGACTCGCATGCTCCTTGGTCAGGATGCGTTCCTCAACGGTCGATACGCTGAGGCCATCCAAGAATGGCGAACACTACTCGATGCCGGTGCTGCTCCTGAAAAGGCGCAGGCCCTTAAAAATGCGATTGCCAAAGCCGAAGCTAAGCTGAAGCGGTAAGCAATTTAACCGACAGATTTTCCTAACCCCGGGAAGTCTGTTCATGGAGAACATTGTGAGCGAAAAGATCGACAGGAGAAAATTTCTCGCTGGTGCCGGTGCTAGCTCTCTCGTCCTCGTGTCCCTCGGCGGATGCGGTGCTGGACAGAAGCAGGAGCCCGGTAAGCCTCACTATGGGATGGTCTTTGACCAGAACAAGTGCGTAGGCTGTACCGACTGCAGAATCGCTTGTAACAAGACGAACCACCTCCCCGAAGGTGTCTCTCGTCTGTTGCTCGAACTGGAAAATAGCCAGATCGAAGGTTCGCGCGGTTACGCCGCCGACCGCCGCTACATTCGTGTTTCCTGCCAGCAGTGTCAGGATGCACCGTGTGTGACGGTTTGCCCGACGGGTGCTGCTCATCGCGATCCCAAGACCGGTATTGTGACGATGGATGCTGACAAGTGCGTCGGCTGCAAGTACTGCATCGTCGCTTGCCCGTACAATGCACGATTCATCAATGAGGAAACGAAGGTTGCCGATAACTGCGACTTCTGCCTGCATACGCGTCTCTCTAAGGGAGAACAGCCTGCTTGCGTTGAAGCCTGTAAGTACGACGCCTTGGTGTTCGGTGATCTCAATGATCCGAACGCGTACATCAACAAGCTGCTCGCTGTGAAGGATTCCGTTCGTATTCGTGCGGAACTCGGCACGGAGCCCAGCCTGCGTTACATCCCCATTGTTAAGCAAGGAGTGTAAAGATGGACATTGCCATGAACTTTACACTGGGTTTGAGCCAGGGCGTCGCCTGGCCGTGGCCGATTGCCGTGTACCTGTTCCTCGCAGGTATTTCCGGTGGCGCCGTTGCTGTGACGCTTCTTCTTAACTTGTACCGTAAGCAGACGGCTGTTAACACGCCGCTTCTCAAGGCCGCTAGTCTCACCGGCCTCGTGACGATTCTGCTCGGTATGGTGTGCCTGGTTCTCGACTTGACGAATCCGCTGGTCTTCTGGCGTATTCTCATTTACTACAACCTGACTTCCGTGATGAGCATCGGTGTTATAGCGCTTCTGTTCTATATCCCGCTCGTCTTCGTGTTGACGCTCGTTGCTTTCCGTCAGGAAATCAAGAGCTGCGGCGCGTTGGCCTGGCTCGACGGTATCGTTGGCGTGTTTGACTCGATGCGCGGTGCTTTGCACTGGATCGTTTTGATCCTCGCGGTCACGATCTGTGCCTACACGGGCTTCTTGATCTCCGTCCTCGTCCGTTTCCCGCTCATCAACACGGCTGTGTTGCCGGCGCTCTTCGTGGCGTCTGGTCTCTCCGCCGGTGCTGCCGCTGCCAAGATCATGGCTGTTGGTTGCTTCGGTGAAGATCACCACAGTGCTGACATGAAGCTCTTGCACGGTGCTGAATGGCCCATCATGGCCGCTGAAGCCCTCTGCATCTTCATGATCGCTGTCTCCCTGATCTGCGGTAACGCCGCTGCTCAGGCTGCTGTTGAGGCTTTTGTCTCTGGCACGTGGTCTACCGTGTTCTGGGTCGGTGTGGTAGGTGTCGGCTTTGTGATGCCTGTGTTGCTGAACTTCGTGAAGTCTTCTGCGGGTCTCTATCTCGCTGGCTTCTGCAGCATCATCGGTATGCTCTGCCTGCGTCACTTCATCCTGTACGCCGGCCAGCTCTTCGGTCTCTAATCTCTTTGCGAGACTTCTGATCGAAGTGTGCTGAGCATATGAAAAAGATTCACTAGGTTGCTTCGCTCGTTTCGGACGGGGCAACCAGTGAATCCAAAACAAAAATAATCAAACACTGTGCCCGTTAAGGGCAATTTTTTTATCCGAAATTTGTTCAGATTTACTGAACACGATGTTCAGTTTTTCTGAACGAATAAAATAAGTTAGAAATCATCTGACAGAGGAGAGTGCAATGACGATGTTGAAGAAAGTCGCAATGGTGGCTACTGTGGGCGCGTTTGCGTTCATGCTCGGTGGTTGTGGTGATGAAGCCGCCCAAAAGACGTATCCTCCCGTCCCCTTTGAAAAACACGATCGCTGCCATCTCTGCGGCATGGTCATTGCACACTATGAAGGTCCTAAGGCTGAGGTGATTATTAAGGGCGCTGAAGATACACCGCTTAAGTTCTGCGCCGGGCGTGACGCGTTTACCTATGCGCTACAGCCTGAAAACAAGCGTCGTTTGTTGGCGTTTTATATTCACGACTTGGCGAAGACTGATTGGAATACGCCTGACGACAAATATTTGATTGCTGCTGATCAGGCGATGTATGTCTATGGTCACCGTCGCGAAGGTGTGATGGGCGACGAACCTGCAGCATTTTCGGATAAGGCAGCTGCCGAAAAGTTTATGAAAGAGTGGGGTGGCAAACTCTATCAGTACAAAGATATCACGCTTGATTTGCTCGACTAAGGGAGCGGCGTATGTTGACTTCCCTCTCTAAAGGGATGCGTCTATCGGTGGTGTCAGTCTTCTTGGCGTGTTTGGCGATGTCATCGCTTGCCGCAGACTATGTGGTGGATTCGCCCGAGTCGTTTGAAGATGCGTTTATTGATGTCGAAGATGGGGACACCATCACGATCAAAAAAGGCGTTTATATCCCTGAAGAACCGATTGAAATCTTTGCCCGTGGCATTACGATTCGCGGTGAAGAAGGTGCTGTGATTGATGCAGGGGGCGAAGGCTCAGGCATCATCATTCGAGTGCCGCGCGTGCGTGTAGAAAACCTCACGATTCGCAATTACGGGGGTGACCTCTATAACCGAGACGCTGGCGTCAAAGTCGCTGACGGCGCAGACAACGTAGTGCTTAAAGGCCTGACGCTAAAGGGGCCGGGTTTTGGCGTGCGTGCTGACCGACTGAGTGACCTCACGATTGAAAACTGCCGCATTGAAGGTGACCAAAAGCGGCATGTGTTAGACCGTGGTGATGGGGTCTTTTTGAATTATGTGAAGTCGGCTGACCTTCATAACAACCATTTGCGTAATGTGCGCGACGGGTTTTATTTTGAAAACGTCGACCGTGCGCGATCGAATGGCAACTTCTTTACGGGTGCTCAGTACGGGATTCACTATATGTATACCCGTGACTGCAGTGCTGACAATAACCGCGCCATGGGTGTGCGCGGCGGCTATGCGCTGATGAGTTGCGAAACGGTGACGCTCACCAATAGCTACAGTGCGCGCAATATTGAATTTGGCATTTTGCTCAACGTTGCGGATCGTTGTTTTGTCAAAGATAACATCGTCGAAGGGGTGCATAACCCCAAAGGTCGTGCGGCGCTTGATAACGAAGGCAAAGGTATCTTTATTTATGGCCCTGGTAAAAACCGCATCACGCAAAACTATATTGCCAATAGCGATATCGGGATTGGCGTGGCGTTAGGTGGTGAAGGCAATGTCCTTTGGAATAACGCCTTTGTTGACAACCAAATTCAGGTGCGCTATGTCGGCGAAAAGCCTTTGGAATGGAGCCACGAAGGGCGCGGCAACTTCTGGAGTACCTATCTAGGTTGGGACCTTGATCACGATGGGATTGGGGACCGTGCTTATCAACCCAACGATAGCCTTGATCGAATTTTTTGGATCTACCCAGAAGCGCGTTTCTTGATGGATAGCCCTGTGACGGCTTTGTTGCGGTGGCTTGCGAACCAATTTGAAATTGACCGCGGTAAAGGGGTGACGGATTCACATCCGTTGATGACGTCACCGATCGTGCCTCCTTCTGACGAGAAAAAATAATGAGTGTGATCGATTGTAAGCATTTGGTTTTCTGCCGCGGTGCGAAAACGGTTTTGAACGATGTGTCCTTTGAATTGTCTGAAGGACGTTTATTGGGTTTGATTGGCCACAACGGGGCAGGCAAGTCCACGTTGATCAAGTTGATCTTAGGATTGTTGAAACCCAAGGCTGGCGAATTGATGGTTTTGGGTGGTGCACCAGGCGCTTCGCCTTTAGATATCGGTTATTTGCCAGAAAACGTGAGTTTTTATGATGCAATGACCGTTGAAGAGCATCTCAACTATTTTGCGGGTCTCAAAGGTGTCTCGAAGGGGCGCATCAATGAGCTCGTTGACGAATTAGGTTTGGGCGTCGTTTTGAGACAACGTTTGGGGCAATGTTCTAAAGGCCAACGTCAGCGTTTAGGGTTAGCGCAAGCGCTTTTGACGCGCCCACGTCTTTTGATGCTTGACGAACCGACCGTGGGGTTAGATCCAGCGGCGTCGTCTCTGATGTATAAAGAGCTCTCCGCTTTGCGTGACGCAGGGTGTGCCGTGGTTGTATGTACCCATGAATTGGCGTTGGTCGAACCTTATCTTGATCAGGTGTTACTCTTGGCTGCGGGCGAATGCCGTGGCGAAGGGACGCTTGAAGAGTTACGAAGCCAAGCGAAATTGCCAGCCTTGATAAGCCACATTCATAATCCTGAGGCCTTTAAGGATCCGCTTTTACAAAAGTGGGTACGGGGTCACCGATTGGCCGTGCCTGAGACTGAAGTCTCGAATGCGGTTAAATGCTTGACGTCTCAATATGGGGTCTATGACTTCCAGTTACGTAAAGCCGACCTTGGCATGATCTTTCAGCACTTCGTGTTGAATGTGCCTGTGAATGAGCTCTAAGGAGAATGGGTATGACGAATCATCAGACCATTGGCACAGGACGTTCGATCAGTGCCATAGAAACCATCCTCATTGTCGCGGGCAAAGAGCTTCGTGACTGTTTGCGTAGCCGCTGGTTGGTGTTTGGCTCTGCGCTATTTGCGATTTTAGGCTTGGCCGTCTTTTTTGGGACGGCAGCGATTGGGGGGACGTTGCAGTATCAGCCGCTACCGAGCGTTATGAATTCGCTCCTTAGCTTGACGGTCTTTTTGTTGCCGTTATTAGCGTTGTTGCTTGCTTATGACGCCTTTGTGGGCGAAGCTGAGTCGGGGACATTGCTTTTGATGCTCACCTATCCACTTTCGCGTTTACAGTGGTTGACCGGCAAAGCCATGGGGCAAGGGGCTGCCTTGTTACTCGTTTTAGTGATTGGTTTTGCCGTGTTGCCGATCGTGCAAGCAACGCTTGACGTACCGTATGACATTAGTGCGCTCATTATGTCGCTAGGGGTGCTCATTTCGAGTGGGTGGCTCTTGGGGCTCATCTTTATGCTAATTGCTTATTGGGTGAGTTTGTCCGTACGTCACAAGGCGCAGGCGTTGGCACTTTTATTAGTCGTTTGGTTTGTGGCCGTTCTCCTTTACGACTTAGGGCTCTTGGTGGTGAGTGTGGCGGGCGCTGATGTGCTTGGGCGTGAAACATTGACGGCCTTAATGTTGGCGAATCCAGCGAGTGTCTTTAGATTACTTAATCAGTCGGTGATTGGGGTGTTGTCTTTTAGTGTCCCGTCACCCGTGATACTGGTTGGCATTCTCTTAGGGTGGATCGTGGTTCTCTTTGGGATTTGCGCTTTCACGTTGGGACGTCGTCGGCTTTAAAAAAGCTTGAATTTGATATTCGTCTTAAGCTAAATGACTGGGTCAGTGCGGTAAAGTAGCGCTGACCCAATAGAATCCAAGGACCCCAAAGTGATTCCTGAACTCGGCCACTTTTTGCTCATTATTGCCACAATGACTGCTTTGCTTGCTCCTGCGGCGGTCTTTTATGGTGTGCGTACGTCGTCGCAGTATTATCGCGACTTTAGTCAGCCCGCGGCTTTATTAACGGCCTTGTCCCTCATAGGGGCAACGGCGGCGTTGGTTTGGTCGTTTGTGACCAATGACTTTTCGGTGGTCTATGTGGCTAACCACTCGAACACCAAGCTTGAGACCGCCTATAAGGTCGCAGCGCTCTGGGGTAGCCATGAGGGCTCGATGCTCCTTTGGATTTTGTTGATGGCATTGGGCACAGCCTTCGCAGGGTTTTTGCGTTGTGACGATCCAGTCTTTAAAGCGCGTCTTCAAGGCTTGATGCTGATTGTCATTGCGGGCTTTAGTTTCTTTTTGCTGTTGACCTCAAACCCCTTTTTGCGTCATTTGCCGATGATGCCGCCTGAAGGGCGTGACTTAAATCCTGTGTTGCAGGACATTGGGATGATTCTTCATCCTCCTGTCCTATTTATGGGGTATTCAGGGCTAGCGCTCATGTTTGCCGCTATGGCGGCGTTACTCTTATCGGGCAAGTGGACCAGGGCTGCTGTCGACTTTACGACTAAGATTGCAATCGTAGCGTGGGCTTTCTTGACCGCTGGCAATATGCTGGGGTCTTGGTGGGCTTATAACGAACTCGGTTGGGGTGGCTGGTGGTTCTGGGATCCCGTTGAAAATGCGTCCTTTATTCCTTGGTTAACGACGACCGCGTTATTGCACGCCTTGATTCAAACGCGTCGGCGCGTTCAGTTACGTCGCTTGACCGTCTTTTTGACGCTGGTTGGCTTTGCACTTTGTCTTTTGGGAACCTTCTTGGTGCGCTCGGGGGCTATGCAGTCTGTACACGCCTTTGCGACGGATCCTACGCGTGGCATTGCGTTGCAGATTCTGGCTTTGGTGCTCTTAGTGCCAGCGGCCTTTCTTTATGCAGCGCGTATTGAACCAGTCTGCGCCGATAAAGAATGTCCCGTGACGCGTGACGACGCCTTGATGACAGGCGCAGTGTTCTTACTGGTCGCCGCCGCCTTTGCGGTGCTGTTTGGGACCATCTATCCGCTTATTTATGAAGTCTTTGCGGGTCGCACGTTGACCGTTGGGGCGCCGTACTTTAATAGCTTTTTTGCGCCGATGGCCTTGATGGCGGCTGCAATGGCAGGTGCTGCGCAATTAGGGTTCAAGTCGTGGATTCGCTGGGTTGTTTGTGGTGTGTTGAGTCTGGGTGTCGCGGCAGCGGTGACCTTCACCACCAAACCCTTGGATGCCGTGATGACCTTTGCATCGATTGCGGCAGCCACTTGGTTGATCACGAGCTCTATTTTGCATTGCGTGCCACTGAAAGCCCGTCAGATGAGTGTGGCCGCTTTGATGGCGCATGTTGGGATGGCGGTTAGCATCATTGGGGCGGTCGGCGTTCAGCAGTACGAAAGTGAAGCCTTGGTACGTATGGGGCCGGGCTTAGGACGTCAGGTTGACAATGTGATTTTTGTCTATACCGAAACGCGCAACGTCAATAACCATTCTTATTACGCCAAGCAAGGGGTGATCGAAGTCCTCGACGCAAAGGATGAATCACTTATCACCATTTTGCGTCCAGAAAGACAAACCTTCGTCGCCAACGGTATGCAGATGTCTGCAGCAGGGATTGATCACGGCTTTTTGCGTGACTACTACGTCTCGATGGGGAATCCTTTGTCTGACAACGAATGGCTCGTGCGTCTCTCAATTAAACCCTTGGCCGGTTGGATTTGGGCGGGTGGCCTCATCATGATTTTGAGTGCCCTTTGGATGCTGATCAGCCGTCGCCGTCTTGGCCAAAAAGGAGAAGCGTTGTGAAATTTATTCGAACTTCGTTGATGCTTGTGACGACCGCTTTGTTAGCGACGTCCGTTTATGCTGGTGAACCGCTTAAAGGGGCTGCTTTACGTGACGAAGCGATCAGTATCACCAAGGTTTTGCGTTGTCCTGTGTCGCCTAATCTGACGCTTTATGACTCTGAAAGTCAGATTGCTAGCGAATTGAAAGGGGTGATTTATGAAAAGCTCCGTGAAGGCCAAACGCGCGAACAGATTTTTGACTTCATGGTTGAGCGCTATGGCGAACAGATTCGCTATGAACCCGACATGAATGCAGGTACCGCGGCTTTATGGGCTGCCCCCTGGGTGGCCTTAGCTGTGGGTGGTATTTTGCTTTTATTGCGTATTCGCCGTCGTAAGCCGCAGGCCTAACTGATTTTTTGTAAGGAAGAGATTCAATGTTCAAGAAAGCCCTGATTGCCCTTAGTCTTTGTATGGGTCTTCAAAGCGCTATGGCTGCCTTGCCGCCCTTTAATCAAAAGTATGAAGCCAATGGTAAGCCGATTGCCGAAAAGCCTTTAGTGGCACGTGACTTTATTGAATTCCGTACGACGCGTGGTTTCGTGACGGATGGCTTTAAGACGCTCGATGGTCAACCGATGTCTTTAGAGCAGTTCAAGGGCAAACTCGTTGTGGTGGATGTGTGGGCTTCTTGGAGTGAGTCGTGCTTACGCAATATTCCGAACCAACTTTTGCTTCAAAAGCGTTTCAATAAAGAAGGTAGCAAGGTTCAGATCATTTCGATTGCTTTAGATACCAAGCCTAAGCGCCTCAAGAAGTTCATGCAAAAGCATAATGTCACGGAACTTTTGACCTGGTATGACCCTGACAAGACCCTTTATGCCCATTTGCCCGTTGATGTGACGCCAAGCACCTTTGTGCTTGATGGTAATGGCCACTTGGTGGGGTTTGTGCGTGGCTATATCGACTGGGCAGATCCTGCGGTGCCTGCTTACTTTGAAAAGTTGGCTGAAAAGTACGCTGATCGTTCGAAGAAGGTGGCAAAGTAACCTTGATTGCATATGAGCGGCGAGAGGATGTTTTGACATCGAAAATGTTGTCGAATCTGCTGTAAAAGCGATCTTTCGGAAAGGCGACTATATAAATTTGATATAGTTGCTAGTGAGAAAGAGTTTGACTGTCGATCGTTTTTTGGCATCAAAAAGCTTGACTAAAGCTACTTCTTTTTTATTGAGTGAAGTAGAGGGTTAGTGGTCTTTTGGTGTCACTTTAACTGGTCAAATCTAAATGTAACGGCAGTCTGACAGTCCATTGTTTTATACGAAAGATTCTTATGTCACTTAAAAAAATTGCTCTCGCTAGTCTTGCTATCGCTGCTGCGCTCAGTTTGACGGCTTGTGGTCATATCCAGAAAGAAATTTCTTCCGAAGAAATGATGCTTGATAAGGCCGAGTTTGCCACTGGTATTTCTGCCAAGAATTTAAAAATTGTTGAAGGCTCTGTGTCTGGTTCGCTTGATGCCGTGAATTATAAAGTGAAGGCTCGTAACGGCCAGGTCTATCGTTGCTACTTCACATCGGCGATTGCTATTACGTCCGATGCGCTTTGTACGCCGATTGATGCGACAGGCAAGGCCTTTAGACAGCAGAAAAAGAAGGATGCCAAGGAAGGGCGTTGCAACGAATTGCTTCGTGCCGCAGGTCGTTGCTAATGACGTAATCGAGCAGTGTGTCGTGTAGCTATGGTTTGGTGACAGATACATTGCCAAAGCAGTTAAACCCTGTCGAACGTCGGTGTTTGGCAGGGTTTATCATACTTGGCGCCCTATGTAAGAGCCTATCTCAGAAGGGAGGTGTGGCTCTTAATTAGATGGTCAGCTCCTGAAGGGTAGCGAACACCGGAGACCATCTATGAAA
>CALEAW010000052.1 GCA_937943605.1 uncultured Sutterella sp.
AAGATTTTTTGAGTTATATCAACCCATATACGGATCAGTTATCCGGGAGTTCAGGGAGAAGACTTGGGTTGGTTTTTCTTTTTTATGAGAGCTTATAAACTCTCCATCGGCTCTTTGTGATCGTCTAATTTCACTTTATGCTGGTGAATACCAGTGGGCCTTAATCACGTTAGGTTTGAGCGTGATTACCTTTCTGGTTTGGTTTGTGGTCTTGATGGATAGGCACATCGATAAGGGTGCTTTTGGGCATAGTTGTCGTGGGTGAGAGCGTTTGATAGGCGCTTAGACAACGGCTTTGTGGTGACGCCCTTAAATTCACGAGTTTTGTTAGATGTTGTTTTCTGAGAGTTGCAACGAGGACAAACTAGTGATTCGATGAAAAACCTATCCAGTCGGATAGATCACAGATCGTTTAGCCAACTAGGGGCGACTCTAGTTGGCTTTTTTTTAGCCGAAATTCGGGGTGTTGAAGGTGACGGGATTTTTGAGGGTGGCGCTGCTGCTTGACGATGTGCACAGGTGTTCGCTGAATTAAATCTTGGATCGTTTGATGCAATTCAACCAGATAAGAGCTTGAGTCGATACGTATTCGTTGCACGTAAGGAAGAATATAAAACATTGGTTAGGTTGTTAGGCGCATCCATTTTTACCGACTGAAGGTCGACACTCTTGCAATTGAGCTAGATCTCCGGTAGAATCACATCTTCCATATAATTAAATAAGTCCTTTCATTGTACGAGTTATGGTTTCAGTGGAGACACTGATACTAGAGCAAGTACTTGTCGTATTCATACGACGTGAAAGATATGTCCGAAATCTGCAAAGGTTGCGGACGGGAAGGGAGAAGACGAAAGTCTTCTCCTTTTTTCCTTTTATACATTTCAAAAGAATCCTACTCAAGGGAACTTCCAAAAATTACTAGCCTGTAAGACAGGTGTTTCTGCAATTTTTTAGGTGTTTTTACGAAAAAAATGGGTTAAAGTTTGATATAATAGTTTCACCACAAAACAATCAAATACAATAACCCATTATGACTAAAGTATATAGGACCTTTGCCAAAGTTTCAAGCCCCTGCTTATTCGATTATCAAACACGAAAGGAGGCCCTCGAAGTCATTGGTAGCCCATTGGCTAAGCTAATCGACGCTTTCAATTTTGAAAAGTACCGTTCTCAATTTTTTAAAAAAAGGGATATTTAATCAAATATTGAATCATTCTGCCTGCCAACAATATCGTTAAAAATCCATCCTGGTAATTTCGGCCTAAAGCGTGTAAGCTGCAAAGATCAATTGTCAAAGAGGGTCTTATGCCAGCTGCCGCGCAAGAACAACACCTTTTAGAGGCCATTCATTCTGCTTTCATTCGTGCTCAAGGTTCTAATGTCGTTAACGACTACAAACCGCGCTTGGTGTTTAACGACCAGTCGCGCGGTGAACGTGTGCTGTCCGTCATCGAAGACGACCTACAGCACTGCAAACGCTATGACATTAGTGTTGCATTCGTCACACACGCTGGCGTTGAGCCACTGTTAGGCAAGCTAGAAGAAATCGATAAGCGGGGTGTACGTGGCCGCATTTTAACAACCGACTATCTGACGTTTACCGAACCGCAGGCCCTTCGCGTCTTGAAGAAACTCAAAAATGTTGAAATCAAGATGTTTCGTTGCAATGGTCGTGAAGGTTTTCATACGAAGGGTTACATCTTTAAAAATGACGATCTAGTCAGAATCCTTGTCGGTAGTTCGAATTGGACAGACGCAGCCTTAGCGACAAATCGCGAGTGGAATACCCACGTTGTCACTAAAGAGAAGGGCGAATTCGCGCAGCAATTGCAAGATGAGTTTGATGCGCTGTGGGATTCACCATATGCACAGACGTTTGATCAATTCATCGACGAGTACACGGAGCTATATAAGATCGCTAAGAAAAAGCGTAAGGTCGTTGAAGAAGAAATCGAAACGGAGACGGTGACCTTAAAGCCCAACACGATGCAGCAATCGTTTATTGATCGCTTGGGCGATCTTTATAAGAAGGGCGAAAAGAAGGCGTTATTAATTTCAGCAACCGGTACAGGTAAAACGTATGCTGCTGCGTTCGGAATTCAAAAGTTAGCCCCCAAACGTATGCTTTTTATTGTTCATCGCGAACAGATTTGCAAGCAGGCAATGAAGAGCTTCAAACGCGTGCTTGGCCAGAACATCAACTGCGGGATCGTGTCAGGTAACGAGAAAGCGTTTGAAAAAGACTTCGTTTTTGCAACGATGCAGACGCTCTCAAAAGAAGACTCACTCAAGAAATATCGAAAGGATGACTTTGACATCATTGTGATTGACGAAGTCCATCGTGCTGCGGCCGACTCATACCAAAAGATTATGGACTACTTTGAACCGAAGCTTTGGTTAGGTATGACAGCTAGCCCAGATAGACCGGACGGTGAAGACATTTATGGGATGTTTGACCACAACATCGTCTACGAAATTCGTCTGCAGACTGCGCTCGAAGAGGACTTGCTGTGTCCCTTCCATTATTTTGGAATTTCGGACATGTGGCTCGACGGCGCTAAGCTCGAAGATAATGACTCATTCAGCCACTTGACGTCAGAAGAGCGTGTGCGACACATTTTAGATCGAGCAAATTTCTATGGGTGGAGTGGTGATCGCGTCAAAGGACTTGTCTTCTGTTCACGAAATGAAGAAGCCGCTGCATTAGCAAAGTGTTTTAATTTGCGTGGGTATCGTTCGGTCGCTCTGTCGGGTAGTGACCCACAAAACGTTCGTGAAGACGCAATCAAAAGACTCACCGAAGAAAAGGGTGACGATCGACTTGACTACATATTTACTGTTGACATCTTCAATGAAGGGGTCGACATTCCTGATGTCAATCAGGTGATCATGCTACGTCCAACCCAAAGTCCGATCGTATTTATTCAGCAGTTAGGTCGTGGGTTACGTAAGGCCGACGGCAAAGAGTTTGTGGTCGTGATCGACTTTATTGCGAACTACGACAACAACTACTTGATTCCCATAGCGTTGAGTGGTGACGTCAGTTACGACAAAGACAATATGCGTCGCTTCGTCCAGGTGGGCCGCAAACGCTTGCCAGGTGTGTCGACGATTAATTTTGATGAAGTATCGCGTGAACGTATCTTTAAGTCGATCGATACAGCGCAAACGAATTCGATGCAACTCTTACGTCAGTCGTATCAGACCTTGAAATTTAAACTTGGTCGTATTCCGACGTTACTGGACTACGAGCACCATCAAGGCATTGATCCGACGAAGTTTATCTTTAAAAAGGGCTCGTACTATGCGTTCCGTCGAGATTACGACAAGGATTTTACGATGCGTTTGGACAAACGCGCCGAGATGATTCTTGAGTACATCAGTACGCGACTGTGTGACGGGAAACGCGTAGCTGAGGTGTTGGCTGTTGAGTCACTTTTGAAAGCGCAGGGTGATGTTCGTACTGATTGGGAACAACGCTATTTGCAGTTTCATCAGTTTGCTGCGACTGAGCAGCTCACTAAAAGTGTCGCGCTTTTTTTAGAGTGCGACTTTTGGTTGACAGATAGCGAACGAAGAAAGCATTCAGATGCAGTGTTGATTGATAATATCGACGGACAGTGGACGATATCGCAGAGCTTCCAAAAGGCGTTGATGGACAATCCGGGTTTGGCTGATGAGATTATGGATCTTTTGTCGTTGGCGAAATATCGTTTTACGAAGTCGTATTCTGATCGCTATAAGCAGTTTGATTTGGTCCTTTATCAGAAGTACACGTACGATGATGTCTGTCGTCTGTTAAATTGGACTAAAAATCTAAATGGCGCATCCATCGGCGGCTACGTCTATCGTTCTGAAACGAAGCATTTACCTGTCTTTATTAACTACGATAAAGCCGAAGACGCGATTGCGTATCATGACAGATTCAATTCGCCTACCGAGTTGATTGCACTCTCGAAAAAGCCACGCAAAATTGATTCGCCTGATGCTGATCACATCTATAAGCGAACCGAAGCTGATCAGGATAATCGTATATTTTTGTTTGTTCGCAAGAACAAGGATGACAAAGAAGCCAAGGCTTTTTACTTCTTAGGCGAAGTGCATGCGGTGGGTGAGCCGCATCCAGTACTTATCGGTAAGGACCAGGAAAACGCTTTTGAAATAACGTATCATCTTGAACATCCCGTTTCGAACGAGATTTATCAGTACATTATTTCAGGGAACTAATTACAAATGAAAACGATTGAAGTCGTCGCTGCCATTATTCATCACAATGGGCGTATTTTGGCGACGCAGCGCGGGTATGGTGATTTTAAAGATGGATGGGAGTTTCCGGGCGGCAAGATGGAACCCGGTGAAACAATCGAAGAGGCCATCGTTCGCGAAATTAAAGAAGAACTCAATGTGACGATTGAGCCAACAAAATTAGTGACGACTGTTGAGTGCGACTATCCAAATTTTCATCTGACGATGCATTGCTTGTTAGCGCATGTTGTGGAAGGTGAAATCACGTTAGTTGAGCACGAAGCTGCGAAGTGGCTAACGAAAGAAACGTTAGATACAGTCGATTGGCTGCCAGCTGACGTTGAAGTCGTCGAAAAACTCAAGACGATGATTTAATCGTTAATTAGCTTAAAAAGGGGAGAGGTGAAAAGCTTCTCCCTTTTTTGATGGCACATGGATGAACGCTACGACTGATGATGAATTGACAGTCATTTATACCACTTCAAGTGATATAAATAGGTTCCGAACGGGAATTGTTATTCAAGCGGACAAAGACCTGATTAAACTTAGCATCTTTAAATACGAGGTCATTTCAAAAAGATGATTGTGACCTAAACGGATGATTCATGCTATCACTTAAATTATTATCGTCGCTTAGAAATACTTGAAGCCCATCGAACGCTCGCACAAAAGGCGCTTCCAGATCCACTGGTATCACCGCGAGCTTCAAGCGTTCGTTAAACTCGAATATGGGTAGGGGCTTAGTGAAAGATTTTGTTTTTGGATAAATCAAAAACATCAACCCTTGGCCATTGAGGTATTTCTGGCCGTAGGCGAAGAGTTGATAAAAATCGTTTTGTGATAAGCCATAAGGTGAATTAAAGCGCGAACCGTTGCTGATAAAGTCACTAATCTTCTTCCATTTTGCGTCAGCGATCCAATTTTGGGTACGTCCTCTAATCATGAAGTCAGGACGTAATCCAAAGAGGGGCTTGCCATTCTGTTGGCAGAGGTATTGGTCTTGATGCTGTTCTTCAACCCGAATACCTGGCTGCACAGCGTACTTTAGGCGTCGACCGACAGCTTCTTCAAAAAGCTTCTCCATCGGGAAGAGAATGCTCATGCCACGCCATTCTCCAAACGTTGCGAAAGGCATTTGCTCATTAAGAATTAAAGTACACCAGGGGCGAACGTCTTGATAATCAGCAGTTAGTCGTGTGTTTTGCCAACGTGAGAAATCGGCGTGAATATTTGTTGAGTAGGGAATTTCATCCAAGATCTCTTGCGCCAAATTGGCTAACCGCTTTGTTTCAGCCCATTGAGTTTTCCTGGCAACACTTAATAAAGCGGTTTTAATAAGTCTGTTTTCAGGTCGATTGAGGCTAAAAATTTCGTAGGCAATTTCAAAAAGATGGGCTTTGGCAGGGCCTTGTTTGAGTTGCTTCGAGAGAAGCATGCGGCCTTGTAAGAATCTTTCTTGGCTTTCAATTTCGTTATAGCCAGCGCGAAGCCCTCGATGTAATAAGCGCATGACCTCGTCTATGAAACGTTTACCGACCCACTCTTGAAAAGGGAGATGAGCTAAAGCCAACGACGCTTCGTCAATTTGAAGTGGATTTGTTCTCACCGACTCCATTGCTAAACGGCAAAGAAGACGACGTGCCCTAACCGGATCATCTTCATCATCAAGCGTTTTTGGTAGTATCTCAATCACTGTCCCTGACGGAGTCTCTAAAACACCCACCAGGTTTTCGACTCTGATCAATGATGAATTGATCACAGAAAAAGGACGTGGATTTTGATTCACATTTGATGCAATGCCGTAGAGATAAGCAAAGTCTTCCTGGGAGACAACGCGTTCATTGATTGTTCCGAGACCTTCTTGGTTGACTTGCGGGCTAATCGTTCCCCATTCGACGACTGTCACTGTTGGCATAGCGACCTCAGCGAGCCATTTGGCGATAGGTATCGAGATTGAAGAGCGCCTCTGGTTGCAACACTAATCGTGAATTAGATAAGCCTAAAGGCAGATGACCACCAAAGAGACGGCTGGTGTCTTGAGTGACAAATAAACGTTCGTGGCCATAATCATTTAAGACGAAAGCCGTCTTCGTTGCATCATCAAAGAAGTATTCATTGAGTTGGGGAATGATGCTGTGGATGAAGATGTCACCGAGCTTTTGAAGCTTCTCTTCGTCTGTCGCGCATTGCTTAAGTGCTAGGAAATAACTGTGACCTAACTGGTGATCATCATCTAATACCCATGCTAGCCGCTGGTTGATACGTTCGAATAGCGTTTTGATAGACACTCCTTCGATATATAGATCATTGAGAAGCGTGCTATCAGGTATGACTGCTTCAAATGTGAATCGACGTCTGAGCGCAGCATCAAGGGTAGTTAAAGAACGGTCTGCAGTATTCATTGTGCCAATGATGGTGATATTTGCAGGCACAGAAAACTCTGCTTCGTCTTCAGTCGAATAGGGGAGGGTAACGGAAAGCGCTTCTGTCGCTCCGGCACGTTTAGTCGGTTCTAGTAAGGTAATTAGTTCGCCAAAAATGCGCGCAATATTACCTCGGTTGAGTTCATCAATAATAAATACGTAATGCTCTGACGGATTGGCGCGCGCTTTTTCGCAGAAGCCTTTGAATACGCCATCTCGCAGTGAATAAGAAATCGTATTGTTACTTGTTTCGGCCACGATGCCTTGCACGAATTCTTCGTACGAAAATGACGGGTGAAAGGTCACAAAACCGATACGGTCAGAGGCGACTAATTCGTCATAACGTTTCTTAATGAATGCACGGTCAGTAGAGTGAGTCCCGTCAATTTGGTTAACGGCGATAGCAGCAGTACGATAAGTTTTACCTGTGCCCGGTGGTCCATAGAGGATAATATTGCGTCCAATCGCAATCGGCTTTGCAATCTCCATCTCAGTCATGATCTTTAACCTCCGCAATGGCACGATAAGCCTCAATGTCGTCGATAGCTAATGGATTCAATTCAAATTTCGTAGAAGGAATACCGGGCGGCAATTCACCATCGAAAATTGCAGAAACGTGTTTTTCAATCACGAAACGCTGGGATTCTGGTTTCACTGGGTCGTTTAAGACAAAGCCTACTCGTTCAAGATCGTTATAGAAATACTCAGAGAGTTGCGGCAGGATATTTTCTATAAAGATTGAGCGCAACCGAGTAAAAGTTGGCTCATTAATAAGCGGCAAGAAGTAGCTCACACCTAATTGGTGATCTTCGTCTAAGAGTGCAACAAGGCGTGCATTGATGACATCAACGAGGGGTTTGATTGGGATACCAGCGACTTCGACGTCATCGAGTAGTGTTGTATCGGGGTTGATGGCCATAAATGCAAAACGACGACGTAAAGCTGTATCGAGTTGCGTGAGTGAACGGTCAGCCGTGTTCATCGTGCCCAAGAGCCACACGTTTGACGGAACAGCGAAACGTTGCTTCGAGTATGGGAGCTGTGTTGAAAGTGCGTCTAAGGCTGAGGAACGCTTATTTTCTTCAATAAGGGTAATGAGTTCACCGAAAATGCGAGCGACATTACCTCGGTTAATTTCGTCGATGATGAAGACAAAACGCTCCTCAGGACGACTTGCGGCATTCAGGCAGAACCGTTTGAAAACTCCATTTCTAACGCTATAGGCAATTTGACCATTAACCGTCGTTGCGGTGATGCCTTCGATAAATTCTTCGTAGGCAAAGCCAGGATGAAAGGTCACAAATTCGATCTGCTTATTTTGTCGAAGTGCGTCAAAACGGGATTTGATCGTTTTGCGATTGCCATTGTGTAGCCGATAGAAATCGGGATCAATAGCTTCAACCGCAAGATCGATAATACGGTATGTCTTGCCAGTGCCGGGTGGTCCGTAAAGAATGAGGTTTCTATTTAATTTCGAATCCGTTAGGGCGGAAGCCGATTTGAATTTAACTGGGATGTATCCGATGATTGCTTCAATCAGAAGGTCGAAGTCCTCTGTACGATCGAAAGACACAACTTTTGGGTTATGTGTCTGTGCAACGAGTTGATCGTGGTAAAACTTGGAATAATTGGGACGATCCCAGGGTTCTACAATACCTTTAAATGAGGAATTTGCTACTAATTTGGTGAGTATTTCACCATCATAGAAAGCTATTCCAGAAGGTTCTAGACTGAAGAACAGTGAGCAGTGTCGCGCCTGCCATAAATCAATATTAGTGTTTGACTCAATATTGATAATGCCAACCTTAGCGTCATGAAGATTCGTTAATAGCTTTCTATATAGCATCGGATTAACTCAATTACTTTCGGATCACTTTACGGCATTCGCGAGCAGATCCCTTCAAGGGACCACCATTGGCGACCCATTCATCAATTTTTTGTTGAGCTTCCTGGCCGATACGACGGAGTTCTTCGAGGGATAATTGCTTCGTTTCTACTTCAAAGTGCTCTTGACCATAAACAGCCTTAATGTCTACGCCATTCCAAACAATGTGCATCATCTTTTTAGGAGCAAGAAGGGAGGGAGACTTGCCTTCACGCGAGACACGAACTAAATAGTTAGATACCCAAGCGCCGAGAACGATCAACGGATCATGAGTTTCTTCGTGGCTGATGCCGGTGGCTTTTTTGTACTGAATTTTCCAGCAAGGTTGATCATCAATTGTCTTTCGGTAGTCGTGAAGAACATACACATCTGGTTGGGTCTCACCTTGTGGGGTAGTGATGACATAAAACTTAGAATTAAAGTCTTGTTCAATTGCCATTGCGGCCTCCTGTGATTTATTTGCAATAAAGACTAGCACGAATTACCAAAAAGTTCTTAGGCAACGTAAATCTCGGGTTTCTACGCATGTGCTGGTTCGGTAAAATTTCATGGCTAACCCTTTCTGAAAGATAAAACGCCAACCGTCCATTGATGACGCACTAAGACGAGTCCTCTCCTAACGAGGGATGTTGATGCATTATGCATTTCAATAATTCCCGTCTCAAACTGATTAAGTTCCCGTGTAAGATACGTAAACCCTCGCATCAAAACAAAAGGAAAAAGAACGTCATGGAATCCATGGTTAAATTTCTTGCCATCATTATTCCGCTCGCTTTGATTGTGATCGTCAACCAGTGGAAGGTCTCGAGCAAGGTGGCTTATTGCATCAAGTGGTCGCTCTATCCAGCCGCGATTTTTTCTTATGGCTTAGTCGGTCCGTTAATCAATCCAATGTTTAAGTTGCCAGCAGCCATGCCAATGACGAGTGCTGTCCAAGGCTGGGCGGTTTGTAGTTTGTTCTGTGGTCTCGTGTTTTACGCGATTGGTCTCATCATTTGGAACATGCGTCACCGCAAAGAGAAGTGATCGGGGAGATAAAGCAAAAAAATGGGCGGTATCCTGAGTTAGGATTTGCCGCCCTTAATATTTTGATGCTTAAAAGAATCGTTTTAACGAGAACAAATAAAACCCGTTAGGGGTATATATCTGCTAATGCTGGCCTAAAAATTCAATACCCAAAATTGCGCCAGTTCGTTATTTGTCATCTTCTGAACGCATAGGCAGTCACGCATACAGGCAATGTTGTGAATGGCAGCTGCTGTGCAGACAGACGTGTCCTTGATGGTTGCTTCAAATGAATCGAGTGGTACGGTCATCCAAATAGGTTTGGAGGGATCAGCCAAAGCGATTTCTCGAACGGACCGATCAGCAATGACAGCCGGTGAATCGCCTTCGACAGGCTGCTTATGTAGTCCGCTCTTTTGGTTTTCCATGTCGTCAACGGTGTGCTCTTTTGGCTTTTCGGGATAGTCAAAGATGGCCCAAGGGAAGGGTGTCTTTTGCGGCATATGTGACATCGCATCATTAAAGAAGTCAGCAGCGAGCGCAATCTTCACAAAGTATTGATGATTGAGCTGCGGATACGAATAGATGCCAAGGACGTTGTAACGACCGCACGTCACTTGAAGGGCGGTCTCTTCAATAGAGCGCCTTTCTTTAGTAAGTAGGTGAATGCGCCAGGCAACATCGACGGTTTCGTCAGGGTAGGGGATGGTTGAATAGATGTAGTTCTTGGTTAAGGCAAGAATGTCCATTGCTTTAGGAAGCAACTTAAAGTGCTGCCAGTCGTCGAGGGTCGTACGCTTCGCGTTCTTGATGCGGTTAGCCCATTGTCCATTGATCGAAAGATGATTGACGATATTGCCGATGAAGGCTTCTTGGTCTTCAGGCGAAATGATGTCGTCAAAGTGGGACTCGTCAATCGGCATGCTGGTCATGACGAGCTCTTCGTTTGTCAAAGGGAGCTTCATGCCACGGGCTTGCTCGATGGTCTTTGCTTCTTCGGAGCGACGTTTTTCAAGACCATAGCAGGGCTTAAACGCCAAGTAGTCAATGACGAAACCATTCTCACGGTGTTGCGCTAAGCGGCGCTTGATGTTGACGGTTTGACCGACATAGAGCTGCCCATCGCTATAGGCCAACATATAGACGCCGGATAAGTCTCTTTTACTTTGAGTGGACTTATCTTTGAATAGATCGTTAGGTGTCGTAATCCCACGAACGTCGGTGAGATATTTAAAACCCAGGGTTTGGGCAATAGGAGTGAGTTCTTCAAAAGTCATTGGTAAAAAGAGTGTAACAAACTGTTAAATAAAACCATGTGTTCAAATTTGAATAGTGCTAAGCTTCTAGTCCGATTAGGAGGAAGTCATGATTATTCGCGTTGATGAAAATGAGAATGAAACTGTTGTGTATCGCGTCAGGATTTATTGTTGGGTCTTCGTGTGGTTTCTTTTTTATTCGACAAAAATTTTGGAACTAACAGGTTTACCTTTTGTTTATCGAATGATTACTGGGAATAATCGACAAACACTTATGCAGTGGCTAGTACGATTCCAGAAAATTTGGTGTAAAAAAGAAATTTATCCAGCAGGATTGAAAATTCGAAGCCGTCCAGTAAGGGTTTCGATTGGATATATTCGCTGGTTGCGAGGCTTTTAATTTTCATTTCAATATGAAGCCGGTACAAGATTAACTGTCAGAAAACGCAGATTGACGCCTGCGAACATTCGCCATATCCGCGGTTTCTGACATAGTTATTTATTTTTTGCTTGAGAAATCAGGACTTTGACTTTTGCCAATCTGGATAACCTGATTGGCAAAATCTTTATCTGTACTTGCTTTTTCTCGTAATTGATTAAAAATCTTGTCGGGAGATTCATACATCAAATCAGAGAGATAAGCTCTCATCACAGTACTTGAGGCGCTAGTTTGATCTCTGAAATATTGATCACTCGCCAACCGGTTTAATCCACGTGTTAAGTACTGAGCATTCAACTCATCTCGCGTGACCGGGTTAAGGTTGCCAACCCCGTTAAAGTCAACCCAGCGCTCTTCATCTCTCAGTGAGGCAGAGTATCGATAGGTTTCATCAACAGGCCGTTTTTCTGCCTCATACTGTTTCTCAAGTTCTTGCTCATTACCCTTAGGCAGTTGCGTTGCTGGCTTCGGAATATTGTTTTGAATATCCCCTGTCATTTGATCTAACGCTTTATTGAGTTGATCAATCTCTTGACCAAATTCATAGCGAGCAGAAAAGCTTTGATTCAAGGATTCGAGTGCATCACTTGCCGAACCAAATTTAGTCATCGCTCTATCTCGCACCATGTTCGAAAACTGAACTTGTGTTTGAATGCCATTTTGCTCGGTGGCTTGATAGGATTTACCATCAGTAATGTTTTTTCCTAAACTATCAGTCGTGCGTTTTTCAGCTGTTTTTCCCTTTGTTAAATTGGCTGAATGCTTATCCGACAATTGACTATTCTTGCTGTCAGTGGTCGTTGTGCCTTTAGAGAGAGTATTGCCGTCAGTATTTGCTCTGTTTTCGGTAATACCTTTCGTAAATCCGGTTCTAAATTCATTATTAGTGCCTTCTTGTTTTGTAGAGTCGGTTGTGCCCTGAAGGCCAGCATCTAAATATAAACCTGTTGTCATTATGAATTTGTCGTCAAGTTCTCCATCTTTTAACGGAGAATTAGCCTTAGAATTTTTACTAGAAGGATTTAATGCCTGATTTATGAGTTGGTTTAAAGCTGGTTGGTTTATTAATGTATTTGTATTATCCGAGCTATCGTCTTTAGCATAGAAACCTTCATTTCTACGATCTTTTGAGCCATTGCCATTGAATGAGAAATTGGCCTTATTTCCAACGCCAAAAGTTTCGCGTGCCTGCCCACCATGACTCAAACTTTCATTTCCCCCATGGCTCACAGTATCGGCAGCACTAAGCCCATTCGTAACATTACGATTGTCGACATTTGACTTTGTATCCTGCCAACCTGTTTGTTCCACGGTGGTACTTTCAATGCCTTTAGCTGCTTGAACTTGCGTTTGCTGCGCTTTACCACCTTGTTCTTGGTGATGTTGAACATCTTGAACAGCACTTTGTTCTGACGTACCAGCGTTCTTCTGATAAGTGCCACTCGCTGTAACCCCAAGATCCGTCGAAGCCACACGCATCGATGTCACATTGCCTGTCGAACGATCAGCCGACCAATCCCCATAAGGCGTGTGTGTCGTATGCTGATTGGGTGATGTATAAGAAGACCCAAGATCCGTCTTATTGGCGCTCACGTTGTTGGTGGAGACATTCGACAAGGACGCATTACCTGCAGACACATTGCCAGCAGCCAAGGCTGAACCTTGCGCTTGGGCTGCAGAGGATGCTGGACTTAAAACTGACGAAGCCATGGAGGTCAAAGCCATGTCGCTACCCTTAGCAACGGCATAAGCCAAAACGGGGACAAGCCACATAAGAGAGCCTGCCATCGCTTGCGAAGTCGCACCGCCATCACGAATCATGGTGGCTGCAGCAAGGGTCACACCACCTGCGGCATCCACTAATCGATTAAGGGGTTCAGCATCGACATGAATCATGAGGTAATTCATGATGGACGTAATAGGTGCCCAAAGACTCACAGAAATGAGTAGGGTAAAGTAGGCTCGAATGACGACGATCCCACTTGTACCTAAACCAATCGCAAGCAAGAACGTAATCGGAAAAAGTCCAATCACAATAAATTCAAGCAAATTACGTAGTTTTGGCAATGCAGACTTCGCCATTTCAGAAAGCGTTCGGTAGTTGATTTCAGAGGCTAAATTGCCTTGCGCACGCGCCATGGCTACGGCAGCCGATAGTGGCGCTTGTCCAGCTTTAGCCGCAGTATTCATAGTGGCTTGGGGAATGGCCGCCATCATGACGGACTGCCGTAATGATTCAGTGAGACTACGAGAGACGCCAAGCATCACGCTTTCAGCGTTCGGAATTGCAGCGCGAACTGAACCCGAAACAACATCATCGGCATTGAGACTGAGTTGATTCACCAACATGCTTTCAAGCGCCGGTAACTCATGGTTGTGTAGCGCATCGTAGAGTGTCTTAAGCGCTTCTGGGCACGAGAGCACTTTGTCGGCAATCATCACGCGACGAGCAGGATTGACCCAACCGTCTGAGGATATGAGCGCATAAATGTCTGGCGCTGTCATTAAGGCCTGACGTTTGCCTGGATTATCTAGAATTTCTGGAACCACACAGCGCTCAGAAAAATTGACCAACGATACACGCCCATATTCAGTGATGGGTTTGACAGACAAAACGGAGGTCACAACACGTTGCGGAAACGCCATCCCAAAGCGGGTGTAACTTGTCGCATCAACGTCATTAAAAGCGGTCTCAAAGGTTTTCGTGAGCCAATAGGAGACACGCGAAATGGTTGAAGCCGGCCAACCGATACCGATGGGCACGTCATTAATCACTTGGGTGTAGCCCCCACGCACATCAAGCACATTGATGTTGACGCGAGGGACAAAGGCCACACTAAAAAGCACAATGGTGGCCGCAAACCAGGTGAGGGCATCTTGACCGCGATAGCGTACGGCCGCCCCAATCATGACAGATAAAAAGCCAAAGACTGCCACACAAATAAGGAGTGTACGGTAGTCCTGGGTTGAAGTGAGCGCAGCAATAGTCGTCCACAAGTCAGAGACTTGCTCACCATTCCAATACGCATAAAAAGGATAAGCAGAAGTTGTCATCAAATCATTTAGGCTTGGCGCTTTGGCGCCAACTCAATCATCAAAAACATCAAGTCGGTCAACGAAAGCGCACTGCCACAAAAACAAAATAAAAAGCCATGTCATTCACCCACACCTTAAACGCATGAGGGAATGACGAATCAAAAGCACAAGCGATTAGTTAGAGAGCCCACCGCCCGGGAGCGTATTCAAGGCATCGACCGCCGCATCGCCGTAGATGGTGCGGTTAAAGTGCTCAAACTGACTCATAAGGTCAGTGACACGCTGCATACGGGTCGCAATCACGTTTTCACGGTCGTGAAGTTCATTACGAAGCGTTGCAAGACGGTCACTGATGGTTTTGGCGTGCTCAAGGGCATGCTGATTGACGTTCTTGCCAGCTGACGAATTAACGGCAATGTCAATGTCGTTTGCTAACTGGGTCACGGCCGTGATGATGGCTTCATAGGCAGCGACTTGCGAGAGGGTATTGAGCATCGAATCCGAAAAACTGATGACGCGAGGCGACGCCGAAAGCTCAACGACACGCAATAGGGGCAAAGATGAAATGGTGGCGAGCATGGTGAGTTGCTCGTCCTTGACTAAAGAGGCTTTACGTTGAACGAGACTTTCTCGATAATCACGCATGGCTTTATTGATGACGTGCGCGAGGTTGATATCGTCGGTCTGCTTCTTGGTGATATTTAAACAACGCTTACTTTCGTCACACGAATAAACTTGGGCATCCTTATTTGGCTTACTATCAGTTTCACTACCAAGCATGGTGTCAAGTAAATCAAGTGCTGCGTAGTTTTCACTCTTACTCGTCATGTTGGGACCTGTGCCCACATTGCGATACACGGTGGTGCCGACAAGCGTCATCATGGTTTCGCGCATTTCTTTAGGCATTTTGCTATTCATCTTGCCACTTGAAAGTAACGCCCAAGTAAGGTTGATTTCAGCCGCTTCTAAGACGTTCCCTTTTTCGTCGAGCTTTTCAGGCACGCTCGAAAGCACTTTGCTGCCGTCCGTCCTTGTCATCTGAAGGGCATCTGACGCGTCTTCGGCAGACCCATCTGCGCGCAAAGCATTACGCGCACGATGCCCCATGCCGTTAATCCAACTATCTGCCCCAGTTGACGACATAATGTTTTCAGCCATCTGGCATGAGTCACCCAGCTGATTAGAAATTCGCATCAACATATCTCTAAATTGGGATACCTGTTCATTGAGGTCAGGCGCTAAAGACTGGAGCGCTAAATGAAAGGCGAGACCAGGCAACGCCGTCCCAATAGAGCGAGCAAAATTCATGAATTCTTCTGTCGACGGAATCGAAAAGCCCCCTAAGAAAAAGTCAATCCCACCGCAACCAGCTTTTAAATGTGGGGCTGACATATAAAAGGGCTGAAAGTCCTGACGTGGCACTTTAAGGACATAACGCCCACCCATCATGGTGTTCATAGACGCTGTGGCATAAACGCCAGCCGGTGTAAAAGAGGCTTGCGCCCCTGCATCTTGATAGAAGTCTTCTAGAAACCCAGCATGCGCATAAGAGGCAACGAGTAAAGCCGTCAAGAGCCCAGAAAACTTCTTTGTCGTCATTAACGAATAGGGAAAAGTGTTGGTTTTTTTAATCATGAATGTCTAATGATTGATGGTTGAGTTGAGGGTCGGTCAAGCGCACGATTGACACTACGAGCGCCCTTACCATGCGATGACGAGCGAATAGTCAATCGAACTTTTTCGGTCTAGCAGCCTTACTTCATTGGCGTTGACTTCATGGACGACGCTTGAGGCAAGGTCATGTCGGTCACTTGACCAGGCAACCCAGCGTTCACCGCACTCAAGAGGTCACTGTTTTTAAGTAGGAACGTAATTCGGCGCGAGAGCTCTTCACCACTCACCGCACCCGCTGCAACGAGCATCCCGTTGCGACCGGCCAACGCCCCTTTCAAAAGGGCAAAGTCAGGACGCGTTGCAACAGCTTCAGGAGTTGGTACAAGCACCACTGCAGGGAAGGTTTTGATGCCCCACAAGGCTGCACGACCGCCGTCAGGCAACACTTCGTCAAAGCCTTCAAAGCCCTTGAGGGTTTGACCGGAAGTCTTGCCTTTAAGAGACACATCAATGGCCGTGGCCATCAGCGGCAAATGCCACGTACGGGCAAAAGCTCGAACGGGACCCGAGGCAATTTCGGTTAAAGGGTCTCCTGGCTTACCAATAAAGATGAGACCTGCTTGACCATTCAAACTCTTTAGGCGCGCTGCCGTTTCTTCACGCTTTACGTCCGTAAGGGCAGCGGTCGCGAAGTTGGCACTTGGGTGTGTCGTCGTAAAGTCAAACATGGGATTCATCAAGCGACCCAACTGCCAGGCTTGGGCAAAACGCGCTGACAACGCTAAGACATGCGCATTGATCGCTTGATAGGACGCCATGTTTTCAATCGTCGGATTCATAATCGCGACGTTCAAACGCTTTTGACGCTCTTCTTTAAGAGCTTCAACGGTCGTAAAGCGACTGAAGTCAAAGGGATCTTCTTTTGGCTTTTGATGATCTTGGGACTTCTGAGCGAGCTTGGCTTCAATGGGCGTTTCTTCGTCTAACTTCGCTTTGGCGCGGGCTTCACGTCGAATACGATCACGCGCCTGGCGTTCTTCTTCGGCCTTTTTGGCTGCTTCTTCACGGCCGTAATAGAGAAACGGACGATGGGGATCAGCCCACACGTCTTCTTCCCACCATGAGGTAGAAGGCTCGATGGACTTGGTTTGATGTGATTGAACGGGAACTTTAGTTGCGTCAGGCGCAGTGCTCGCTAACGCACCTTGCATCAGCGTGAGGCTAAGCGTCAGCACGAAGGGCCTTAATACGGGCCCAGTACGCACAAAAAAGGGTTTCATTAAAGATGTCATGGTGATTGATGAATAAAAATGGGTTAAAAAGAAAAGAGGGGTCAACGTAAGCGCAGAACCAAAGCGCACGACTAACCGCTAGCGCGATCAACAAAAAGCTCAACCAAGGGCAAAACGGTCAATCAAACGCGATCAGTCCCTACAAAGGTTTGGCACTTTCGGTGATGGGACCACTATTACCCTCAGCCTTGGTCGGTTGATCGGGTGAGGCCACGGACTGCTGTGCGCCTGGCACTGACGAGGTAATCCCGATTTCGCCCTTGATCATGGCTTCGACACGTTCTTTGGCGCGCGCCATCGCTTGTGTGGCTGTGATGCCACCTTTACCAGCCACTTCTTTGACGACGTCAGCGATGAATTCCGATAGGTCCATCTTTGTGAAGTCGAGCTTTTGCATTTCTTCGATCGTGAAGCCTCGGCTATCAGGCCTTAAGGCCGTCCCGAAGTCACGCCCTAATTGGGGTCGACCTTGTTCGTTGATGATTCGAGCGAGACGCGAATTGAAGCAAACATGGTGTTCGGTGGTTTTGACGCACCCTAAACCCGCAACCTCTTTGTCACAGGTCGTGCCTACGAAATGGCAGAGTCGTTGCCCCTTGGCCATCGCGGTCTTTTGGTCACCCGCATCACAACTTTGGTAGCGGTCATAAAACTGCGCAGCGGTCGCGACTAAGAAGCCTCCTGGCGAAAATGAGAACGCCCATTGCCCACCCGAGTAGGTCGCAGTCGCACCCCAAAACGAAAAGGAGGGCGAGTAAGAAGCCGTGCCAGTTGACCCATAGAGATGCGTCAGTAACCCAGACGTCTCTTCACTCCACGAGAGGAGGTCATAGACGTAAGGGGATCCCGCCCACTTGATGAGTTCGACGCCCACACCGACCCCAAAGACCAAGAGCTGCCCAAAGCCCGCATTGGAGGTCGTTGGAATGGCATCTGCGCGGCAACAGGTCTCTGCCCCTTTACGGTCTTTGCAACTGGCGTTCTGACCTGAAAAGAACCGGTTATTCTGTACGTCCGCATAAGCGCCCAACTGTCGGCCAATTTCCATCTGTATGATTGCGTCAATAAAATCCTTATCGGGGTCACTGTCAGCCGGTCGACAAACACCTTCAATACAGATTTGCCCGTCGCAAACTTCACCAATGACGCCAGAAGCCCCAGGCTTTGTGCACTGATAAACGCGCGTGGGTCGTAAACACGTGGGCGCACTATCAGGACACGTTTCGCTAACGAGCTTGCAATCTTTGTTGCTGGCTAAGTCCGCACATTCGTCTTTGCCGGGCGCCTGACACACATAGGTTTCAGACCACGACCAACAGTCACGATATTCGGGCTTACCGTTCACAAAGCGAATGCCTGCACCTTGGGTACAGGTGCGACCAGTCTGCACGCAACCATTGGGGACGGCTGATTCGCGCCATAGGTCTTTTGCCGTTACCGACTTAAATGCCAACGCAGATGTCGCATGCAAGCCTTCGACACCACCCACTCGAAAAGCTTGATCGTCAAAAATCGTTGTTCGATTGCCTTCATGCCCCTCACGTCGTCCCACCGATTGGCTTTTCGCCACCGCTTGACGAATGAGGTCAGCCTGACGCTTTAGGGTCGATTGAAGCGACAAAGCGGTTGATGGCGAGCCATTGACGGGTACACATGTGGTCGCATCTTGGTAGTTCGAGACCGTCTCAGTACCAATCAAGGTGGCGGGTTTAGCCACTTCGGCCGATACAGAACTCTCACACACATAGGTCTGATGGCTCTTGAGGCACGTCCCGTTTGGACCCGGCACATCGCAAATGCGATCAGAAGTCGCTTTGCAGCGGCCTGCACCCGCAAGTTCAGTCAACGCTCCACACGTGTCACCCCCTGGCGCTCGACACTGATACGTGGATTGATAGGTCAAACAGGGCAACTTGCCCGTCGGATCTTTTTCGATACAAGTCGACGTCTGAAGCTTGCAATCAAACCCTTCTTTTTGGGCGTCCGCGGTCATGTCGCTACAGGCCTTGTCGTCCACAATCGGGTCGCCGGGGACTTGGGTTTCGTCGTCGACTGAAATGTCTGGCCCAGTGATCGGTGTCTTTTTGCATAGATACGTTGCAGACCAACGGATACAGACCCCGTTTTCAGTGACTTCGCATTTGACGGGTTGCGTTTGTGTGCACCCCGCATCAATCAAGGTTTGGCACGACGTGGCGTTGTCGACCGACGGACACGAGACCGTCTTTTCAGTGACCCAACACGTAGGACTCGCCGTCACCGTATGATCAGGCCAATTGGTGATCGGCACTTCACGCGGCGTACTATCAACGCAACGTTCAGCCGTAATTCGGCAGCCTGGTCCCAACGCGCCTTCAGTCTTGTCGCTATAACTAATTGACACCTTGGGCTCATGCACCGTGACACCAGCGCCCGTTGGGTAGATGTCACAAAGCAACTGCGTTTCGGTCTCTAGGCAATGCGTGCCATCCATTTGCTTACATGCGTTGGTTAGCAGCGTGCAGCCACGAATATCTGTGGCTTCTTTCATGCCGCTCGCCTTTAAACCGACCGACACATTCGCTGCGCCAGTTGGGGTACAACGATTTGCCTCTGGATGCGGAATCCAACAATTAAATTTGTTTTCGTAACGCACGCAGCGACCGTCTTGATATTCAACACACTTGCGGCCTTTACGCTTACATTCGTACTTAGGATTCCCTTTGGGGGCGCTTTCTATGGGTTTTGCATCAGCCACCAGTTCAATCGTCGGATTGGCTACCGTGTTGCAAGGCCACATCGCGAGCCCAATGGAGAACCCCAAACTTAGACGCAAAGCGACCGTCAGGCACCTATACACATACATCGTCATGGTTCGCTCCTACGGTCTAAAGTCACCGCAATGGTCTTCCCAATGGCCTTGGTCTTCGACGTTTTCATTCACGTAATTAACCTTGCCGCTGAGCGTCCCTTGTAAGTGCGTCAAAAGATGGATACGAGCGTCCACAGTCGCCACGCAACCGTCCCCAGAACACTCCTCACGCAAAAAGCGAATCGAGGCGTGGCATTGTGGGTTGACCTTGTTCGTGATCGACCCCGAGACCGACCCCATGGGCAATTGGATAGCCGGATAGCCATTTAATTCAAAGGTCAATTGATGCGTGTCACCACACTTATAGGTCACGGTCATTTGGTCACCGTACTCGCAAAGGTCGTACTCAAGCCCAAGCCCACCCTTAATCACGACCGATTGGGTGGTGCCAGGCTTACAACTTGATTGGGAGGTCTGCACGAAAATCTCATTACAAACCACGGTCTGCATGCTCCCTTGAGGAGCAAGACAGGTGGCCGGAAAAGTGGCTTTGGCCGTCGCTTCTTTGATCGTTTTAATTACACCGTCGCCAGTCATGGTTTCCGTCCCAAAGAAACAGCGCTCTGTATAGTCGGTTGTAGAAGTTGACCCCGTCACGGGGCTCAAACACGTGCGCGATTCATTGCGTTCACTACCCGTTCCACAAGAAAAGTGGTTGGCAGTCACGCGATTGATTTCTTCAACGCCAACTTGACAGGCAATGTCTTCAAACCAACCGTTGGCGCGACACGTCTCGGTCGTGACGATGGGTTTTGAGCCAACGATGACGGGCTTACAGCCAGTTGTTCCGTTATCAGGCCATTCAACGGGTTGATTCACGATTTCATCGCGTCCCGCTAAAATGTCGTCCCCAATCGGGGGACGCTTATCAAAGGGTTCACCCATGATTTGAATGGCACGACACGTGGGGTCGGTCTTCTCTTTACAGGCAATGACATTTGATTGAGCAGGCCTAAAGACCTCACCAAAGCCCCCGTTATAAGCGCCTTTTTCATGATCAAGCCCTTCGGTTGATGCATTACCGATGCTTCCCAAGACGGGACCCGGATCACGCACGGCGTTATTGACGATCCCGTTAATATCAGGTAACGGCGTTTTCATCGCGTCTTTGACCGCTTCTTGAGGTGTGACGGCGTAACTAAGGCTAGCCATTTGACTGAATATCACCGCCACTAAAGCGCTGATTACTACCCCTAACGGGCGTCTAATGCTGTCTAAAGCCAAGACGTGCGAATGATTAAAAAGATTGGGCACCATCATTCGATCCCTGCAGCTTTGGCACACATCATCAAGTCCGCAAAGCGCGGGTCGTTTTCTAACGCTTCAATCAGCGGCGCTAATTTCGTCGTGATCTCACGATTCGTATCACGTTGATTGACTAAGACGCTCATTGCTTCGACTAACGAAGCTGACCCTTGCACGACCAAATCGCTTTCGCCAAAGCCCGTGAGTTTCACGATGGGTAAACGGGGGGCACGGTCAACACTCAAATCGCCCGTATGATTGGCGGTCAACTCTGCCCACATCAGTCGAAAGGCTGTGGGGTCAATGGCGACGGGGATTTTTTCATTCAAAAAGGGCGACAAGAAGGTATTAAAAACCTGAGGGTTAATCACCTCTAAGCCGTCCTTATTTTTAGTAACGGGCATGCCAGCTAAAAGCACCGCGGGTTCAATCACGGCCTTAAAGCGCTTCAATTCAACGATAAGTCGCTCTGTGGTTTGGGGATCCATATGGGTGGACGTATAAACCATCACTTGGAGTTTTTTAGGCCCTTCGGTTTGGGTGTCAAACGCTTCACGTCGTTGTCGACGTGTAGTGCTGTGACGTTGGCTAGCGTTTTCAGAGGATGACCCATTAACACTCAAGGGCGACACCACTTGCGCGATCGGTGCGCTCACGCGCGGCAATTCATGCGTAGGGGTAGAGGGGTTAGAGGTCGAGGTTGTGGCGAGCGCATCCTGCATGGCAGCAAAACCCAAGGCCACCAAGAAAAAAGATCGCAACCCCAAACGATGCAAATGAATAGCTTCAAAAGGAGACTTCAAAACCGTAAACATGACTGATGAATGACAAAAACAAAAAGTTCTGGACATGGGACGCAAATCAGTCCCGTTATTTCGACAAACCTAGTTCAGCGGGCATCGCGTCTAAAGGCGCCCCTTCAACGTCTAAGGCTGGCACCCAGGTCACAATGTCTGAGGGCGTGAGTTTCACGACAGCCGGCCAATGGGTTACGCCCAAACGTCGCGTTAAGACAGACCCTTGATCCGCCCAGACGCGGGTATCCAATAGCGTCATGGCACGCTTCACGCTTCCGCCCGTGACAACGGGTCTCATGGCACCAGGTATCGCTGCAACCGATTCACTTCTTAGCAGCGCTTTAACGAACCGCCTTTGTGCGTCATTACGTTCGTCAAAAAGCACATACCACCGCGCGAGGTTCTCAAATGCCCCTTTCGGGAACGCTTTATTAAATCCATCTTGCGTAATGCCGGTTGGTTTCACGGTCATGTAGCTCGTGGTTGCCATCGGGCGCGCTAACGGAAAAGCGGGTTCTTCGGCCCACTGTATTAACCTTTGTTGCTGTGCTTTTAATTGCGCTTCCCAAAGGCCCGAATCAATCGCATGCTTTGCGTTACGGCGCATGACGTCGTCTAATGGCTCATCGGGTTCAATCCAATGTGGGTGGTTGGGTGTCAAGAGGACGATCGACGCCTCGTGCTCTTTGGTGGTGTTTTGGTCAACATCCAAAGGGCATTGCGCATGGGCAACCGTAGACGAAAGTGTCGTAAAGAGCATCATGCCGACTAACCCAATGCCGCCTAGCGCGATGAACACACAAGCGGTTTTGAAGTGACCTTTGCGTGGGTATGCCAACGGTTGTTGATTCATGAATGTTTGTTTCATGTTGTCTTCCATCAGATGTCCTTATTTACCTTGCCAAGGGGCTTTCGTTGAACAGCAATCACGGCGACGCCAAAGCAATACGCCACCGTCTTCGCCGCCCGGTGAATAGGCGCGACCTGACCCCGTTAAGGCGGTCGTGCGGCCTAAGGGATGGCAACACGTGCTGTCTTTAGACTGGTCGCCACGGGTCGGATAAACGATTTGCGTTCGCCAAACGTCTTTACGCATCAAGGGTTCATAAAAGCCGCCGCAAAGGCCTTCTTTGCCGTGGGCACCTAGAAGCAAGCCTTCACGCGCCATCTTCATTGCAAAGCGGTGCGCCATCAGTTCCCAAACGGCCACGTGGTTCGTCAAAGAGGCCGTCCAGCCCGTCAATGGATAGACGTTCCCTTGACACCCAGAACACCAATACAACTCGTTATTGGGTAACCCCGTTGAGGCCGATAAGCAGTCAGCGGCACACGCACCTTGGGCTATTGGGTTTGCAAAAAGGGCAGTGTCGGGCGCAAGCAAAAAGCTCGCGAGGTTGTCATCCCACAAGGGGTCAAGTTCTGAGAGGTAGGCCAAATCCCACGCGGCTTGATCAAGGCACGACGAATCCAAAAGGACTTCAAGTAAGAACATCCAAGGGGTCTGGTACCAATGCACTTGACGAAAGTCCGTGTGGCGTCTCATCGAGCCGTCGCCCGTTTTGCTCGACACTTTGATGTGGTCTGAGATTCGAAGCCCCATGTCCCCTAAGGTGGCGCCACCCATCGTGGGTAAGCACCCGGCATGGCGAACGACTTCTGCAGTACGCAAGGGTTCCCAAAAGCTCATCGTGACACCTGCGCGCATCGTGACGCCTTTACCACAAAAACAAACGGGATTGATCCCTGTATCAGGGTTGGGTAAAGCCCCTTTGCCACCTAACGGGATCTTTCCGCCAATTTCGATCGGGAAAACACACGACCAACAGACGTCCGTGACCGGATTCATCACCTTACCGCGGCAAGTCCCTGATTCGGAGGCGTCAACGGTCGACGTCTCCGTCACAATCAATCCAATCAACACCATGCCAACGAGCGTGCGAGCGAAGGGCTTGGGGTTTTTGCTCGGCAAACTCAAAATGCGTTTCGTCAAACCACTCATGCCGCGGCCTCCGTTGATGGGTTGGCTGGCGTTGTGGTGTCATCGACATTGATAGGTTGAGGCTCGAGCGCTTTCTTTTGATTAAACGCGTCTTCGTTAAAAGCGGGACCCGTGCGTTCAGTGCGACGTAGGCCAGCTAATTCACGCGCGCGTCGTTCTCGTCTCACGGTCTGTCGTGTTGCTTCGCGAGCGGCATGGGCTTCGCGCCCACTTTGCGCCAAACGTTCTAAAAGCATTGTCACGTCTTGGCGTAAACGAATGAAGTTCTGACGCTGTTTAGCGGCTTTTTCAATGCCGCTAGCTAACATATGGGCGCAGTGCGTTTGATCGTTTTCAATCGCTAATGTGACACCTAATAAGGCCTGAAAGCGTTCATGCCACGTGACCGCATCAGCGCCTCGAATTGCGGGCGCATTTTGTCGTTTAGCTTCTTCTTCATAGGCCGTAATTAACCCAATTTCGGCCAAGGTTTTCATCCAAGCCGGGAGCTTTGAATCTTCTTTAAAGCCATGAGGGTCAACGCGACCGCATGCCGCAGTCATCGTAAAGCCGCCTAATCTCGGTTCAATGACCGCAGGCACCATTTCAATCGCGAGCAAAGCTCGTAACCACCCGTGCGTATCGCAGACAAGCGGAATGCGCCACGCTTCAAAGGGATTGCTTTCGAGCTGACCACCCGTATAAAGCACGGCTATTTGCGGGTCATAGATCCAAGCGTCGGTGACAAGCTTCACGGTATAGGCATTCAATTTATCGATCACGACCAAGGGTCGGCGATGGCGCCAAACTTCACGCGCGCCGTTACCTAGCAACACGCAATGACCGATCGCGTCATGGACGCGCCCTGAGCGTTCAGCGGTCTGGGCATGTGCCCAACGTACGAGCCCAGCGGCTCGGGCTACGTCACGCAAGACCAAATGACCATCTTGGCAAGCGTCCCAAGGAAGAGCATGGAATCGCCCCAAGAGCTTAGCGACAATTTCTGGGCACTTTTGACGTTCACGGCGTTCTCTTGTCGACATTGCTTTCGGTTGCTTGGCGACGGCACGGCTGAGCTTTTTAACCGAATGTTCAGAGACTTTTTCAACGCGTTCAAAAACGGCCTTGGCATCTAATAAGGTCATGCGTTCAATTGTTGAGACGATCTGTTCGTTCGAGAGGTTAGGTGTACGTTTAAGACCTATCGACGCTAAGGCCAAAAGGCCAGCTAACACGTTTTCAACAGTGGCGTGTCCCGTGAGTTTGAGGTGCTGTAAGCCAAAGTCCGTGAGCGTGCCAGCAGCCGAGACGTCTGGGTAGCTGCGAGCTCGGCGCTTCACGGCTGCGTCATAGTGCTGTTGACGGGCTTCGACCAAATGATTGCCCTTGGGTTGCAAAGAATGTGGAATATCAGTCATGGTTACTTTTCAGGCGTCGTGAGTTGACCCAATGGAATACGACCAGACAAGCGGTCTGATTGGAGTTTTTCGGTGACGGGTTTGCCGTTTGGGCTCATGAGGCCATTCAAGGCTTCTTTGGCGGCAGCGGCGCTCACGCCAGTAAGACCCAATAAATCGATCACGTCGTCAGTCACATCCAACGTGCGACCGACGGCGTGATAGGTGCTCTCTGGGGTGGCTAACACCATTCTTTTGCTTATCACCGGAGCCCCCACACGGTTACTCACTTCAGTGATCGCTGCTCGCAGGAGCGCGTCGTCTAGCGGCAGTGTTTTACGAACGTTCGGCGTATCGTTTGCTAAACGGTCTAAAAGGACAGTGGGCAAATAAGCGCGATTGACCGTCGGACTCGTGCGACCAATGTCAACCTTCTGCGTTTCTAATAACGACACCAACATCATCAAGTCACGGATTTCGTCATCCGCCACCAATGCTGTGACCGTCACAGGGGTATGACGCCACGTGAGCTCTGGCACCAACCAGTAACTCGTACTCACACTCGTTGCGGCAGCCACAATGGCGCAACCTAAGGCCACAAGGCTTGTGCGCAAAAGGGCGTCGAGCGCTCGCCAACGGTTTAACCAAAGATTCGCCTTATAGCGATATAAGTCGACTTTTTCACCCAAGGTCAAAGGCATCGTTTGAGCGGGCTTACCCGACACAGACACCCAAGGGCGCATGTCTTTAGCGCCCGGAAAGCCACCGAGTGTTTCGTTGGCAGGTGTGACGACCGGGATCCGTTTACCTGGTTCTTTATCGCGATCTGGACTCAGCAAACGATCGGTTTTTGATTCCCCAATCACTTGGTTTTCCCAAGCAACCATGGCTTCGGCATACTGTTGAGCCGCCGCCACGCGAGGATCAATCGTGGGTTGCGCCTCATCGCCCGCCGCAAAGTTGTAGACAGGCGGACGAATGGCCGTGGTGCGTTCTAAATGTTCATTGCAGGCGCGTACTGCGTCATTACGCCACAAGGGATTGACGCCCTCGGTGAGGTTACGTTGCTCTTTTGTTTTTAGAGGCGCAACGTCAGTTTTAGCGTCACGCTTTTGAATAAGCTGATGGGTCTCCAACTGATCAATCGCGTCCTCGGGGATGCCGCTTTCACGGCACATGGCTTTGAGGCCACGCTTTGAGAGGCGTGCTTCGAGTTCGTCGCGCTTCACTAACCGTTCTGCATGACGACGGTCTAAGGTCGCTTTGGCCACTGCTTGGGCGGCAATGCGTTCTTCTTCAAGGTCAACGGTTTTAGGCAGCACGGGTTCTGGGTCTTTGATCTGCCCCTTAACGGGCGCACGGCGACCCGTGAGTGTGACGGTGTCGTGGTAACGGCGTTCATCGTTGGTGTCACTCGTGTCATCGGCATCGGCGACAAAGGGCTCATCGCTTTCGTCGTCACTTTCATCATCATTAGTGTTGAGGACAATCGTCTTTGGCGTCGTCGTCGCTTGAGGACATGCCGAGCTTACGGCCACGTTTGGGGTCGTGGTCGTTTGGTTCGATGGCTTTGTGTCTTTTTGCGCTGCCGCTTCTTCGTCATCAATCGGAAGCATCCCGTCGTCCGCTAAGAAGGCAAGTGTTTGACCTTCTTGAGGGACGTCTTCAGGCTTGATCGGTTGATCGACCTTTTTGAGACTTTTAGCGATTGGGGTGTCTGAGTTGACTTCAGTTGTCTCGGTAGACGTCGTATTGGCTTTAGCCACTGCATCGTCAATGCCAGAGGGGGCGACGTTGATCAAGGTCGCTAAGAGCCCTGTGTCTGTCGAAGACGCCTCTTTGGCATCAGCCTTTTCAACGTTGTCTGCCGTCTTGCCTGTTGTCGTCTTCGGTTGAGTCGGCTTTTTGGCCTTAGCGGTCGTAGACGTGCTACCTACCTTTTTGGCAGGGGCTTTCTTGGCAGCTGTGGTTTTGGCAGTAGGCTTCGTCTGAGCGGCTTCAGTCGTATTGGCCGTAGGTTCAGCTGGCTCTTCAGTCACAGTTGCTTTTTGTTGAGACGCAACATGGCTCGCGGCCTTTTGTGTGGTCGCGGTCGTCTTTTTCGGGGTGGCCTTGGTCGTCTTTGCTGGGGCTTTCGTGGTTGCCTTCTTCGTTGCAGACTTCTTGGGCGCTTTGACCGTTACTTCGGGCATCGGGCGCACCGTCGTAATGGGCAGCAAGCCGGACGATTCGCCATTCGCTTGTGTCCAAGGGGCCGGGTTTTCGGAGGTCGGCGTATCGGTTTCGGGGACAGGTTGACCGGCATGGGCTTTAGAGAGCTTTTCGTCAAGCTTCGCGTCCATTTCTTTGGCAGTCAGTGCCTTTTTGGTGGTCGTGGCTAAGCGCGCAGATCCCAAAGCGCTCGCAAGCGTGTGTTTCTCTGCTTTTTCAGTTTTGGTAGTAGGCGTCGTCGTGTCTTTGGCTTCAACTGGTTTGGTTGAAGTTTCAGTGGTAGACGTAGACGCCGTCTTTGCCTTCGTGGCACTTGTGCGCTTAGGTTTGGCCTTGGGCTTTGCTGCCGCCTTAGCCGTTTTGGCTTCAGGTTTTGTGGTCACTGGGGTTACTTGAGGTTCAGTCATTTTCTTTTTGTGTGAGTCGGGTGAGGGCATCAATGGCTTCTTTACTTGGGGTCATGAATCCGAGCGCGACGGCTTGAACGGCAGTGGTCATCGTGGCGCCAGCCTCTCGCCAGGTATTTACGGCAGTCACTTCAGCGGGTAACGACGAAAAGAGCACTTGACTAAAGCGGTCAAGCACGAGTCGGCCAATCGCAGGGGGCGCGTCGCCCACTTTGACAATCATTTCGCTCCAAGCACCACGAACGGTGGTGAGACTTCCGAGTGCGGCTCTAAACCAGGGGTCAGTCGTCATCAAGCCTTGGCTCTCGAGAGCTGAAAGGACTTCACCGTCTTGACGTAGCGTTAAGCGTGTATCGGCACACTGCCACGCGGCTTGGGCGGTTTCTGACTTAAAGAAGTCGGCAAGGCTTTGTGTGGCAACGACAAACCCACCTTTATGTTTTCGGGCACGTCTAAAGCCACTTGCAATAAACTTGCCGCTGTGACCCGATCCCATTAAGTCCCAGGCTTCGTCAATCAAAACGAGCTTGACGGTCGAGCGGTCTCGCGCCATGGTTTTTTCAATCCAAAGCATCAAAGTCATCAAAACGGCTTGACGTAACGCGGGGTGGGCGCTCAAGCCTTCTAACTCGAGCACCGTAAATCGGTTCGTAAAGTTCACCGGTCGCCCCGAGCCATCAAACCAACGCGAAAGCGGCCCATGTAAATAGGGCTCCAACTGCATACGCAGGTCGTCTAATCGACGGTCAGTTACGGCCAACGTTGCAATCGCATGGTCTAAGTCCGCTAAAGTTGCAAGACGCCCTTGACGCTCGGCTGTAATGGCAGCGGACGCGACGGTATTGATTAAGACCGAACGTTCTAAGTCCGGCAACGGGCGCCCTGGGGACACCAATTCACCCAAAATCGCGACCACGCTTTCGATGCCTTCGTTACGGTCGTCTCCTGACAAGGCATTCAAAATGGCAAAGGGGTTCAAGTCCCAGATGTGGTCTTTGTCAAAGACTAAAAATTCGCCATCTAAGACGCCTGCCATCTTTTCGTAACTACGGCCAACGTCAATGATCCAAACTAAGCCCCCTTGCGCTAAGGTCGAAAAGGCCAATTGGTTCATGACGACCGACTTACCCGAACCCGGTTTACCGACGATCGTCATCGAGTAGTTGCCACTTTGGTTGGCAAAAGGATCGACGTGCATGACTTGTCCGCGTCGCCCGATGAGGGTTAATAAGGGCGTACGGCGGTGACGGTCGTCTCGAGCGCCAGTCCCTTGCCATTCGGTCATGATCGGTGACCCATAGAGGCCCGTCGCCAAAGTGCGTCGCTGCAGTCGGCAGGCTTGCTTTAAGTCTTGCGCCATCAAGGGGCCAGCCGCCATGGGTAAACTCGCCAACAATGTCTGGGCATGTAGGCACGTCGTGCGACGCATTTCTACACCCACCTTACGAGCAATGGTTTGTGCGGCATGCACGGCTTCGGCTTCGTTTCCAGCAGGTGCCAAAAGAACCATTTGGTGTGACACACGCGCTAAGCCGCCTTCGGTTTGAAAGCTTTTAACGGCAATCGTCCACTGCTGCGCTTTTTCGGGGTACCACGGTGACAACTGCGAAATTGGAGTCTTAGACATCTGCATCGCACGCATACGGTGGCCTTCAGCTTTGACACGTTCACTTGCGCTATCTAATAAGCTGATGATTGAGGTCATCAAAAAAGGGCAGGGGATTTGACTGCCGCCACGCGTTGATTCACCTAAAAGGCCCGTTGTGGTCAACAAAGACCACTTACGTTCTGGATACGACTCCACCGTCAAGCCCACAGCATGTACGCTATTGTCTTCATGGGTTTCGCCACGCACGTGTGACGAATCACTGAAGCGCACATGGTGCTTCGTGACCGTGACTTCAGTATCTGCACGCATGATTTGGGCTGACGGCGCTTCAAACAAATTGGCGGCTGGGCGCACAAACTGTTGCGCACGCACGCTTTGCGGGTTCAAGAGTTCAGCCGCAGTACCCACTAAAGTATGCGCATCCCAGTGACCCATAAAAAGCCCGGATTGCTCTAGCACAGCCGTGATCGCGCGACGTGCCGTTAAGGTTGCTTCGCGAAGCTTTTCGTCCATGGGGTTGGCGCCAGGCATGACTACCGACAACCACACACGCCAATGACGAATCACAACAGGAGCACCCGGTGTAATCTGGTGACGTGCGCCTCGATTCAAATTCGCCATGGCGCTCTTAATCGCCGCATGCATGAGGCTGCGCGCATTGTCGGTCAAGGGCGTAAAAGCATCAGGCTGATGGGCGTCTGGCATCATGAGTTCTGTGAGTCCTTCAATCGCCGGTGACGCATAGGCCGTGATCGCAACCGTGGCATTAGGAGGGAGCGCCGTTGTGATGCCCAGTAAAGACTTTTCCATTTCGTCAGTGACGCCTGTTTGCGGAAAGATTTCGATCGTGAAACCTAAACCTTCAGCTTCTTCTGGGCGCTTCCCTTTTAAGATGAAAAGGCCATCGTCCGTGACAGATTCCCACGGCAAAAAGCTACTCAACCGATCAACCTTGGCAACGTCGCCATGCCTAAAGCCAGGCATTCCGCTTTCAACCGTCAAGTTAGACCTGGTACTAAAAAACGCCTTCAAATGTTTGAGGACAATCATTAGTGACTCCCGCCATTTGTCACTTGAGAGACCACACGACCGTGTTCAGTGGCTGCGACAACGCCTAAACGATCAGTCGGTTCTGTAGTGTCGTCAGGTAACTCGTCGACGCTATCGTCATCAGACAAGGATTTGGTTTCTTCAAAGCGCTTTTCAATAAAGTCAGTCCCTTCTAAAGCCTTACGTTTGGCCGTTTGAAAGGCGCGTGCGCCTTGGCCGTAGGCTTGAGGGTTGTTGTCGGTTGAGGCTTGAGCGTCGTCAACTAAAGGACGACGTTCAATCGCTGTGTAAGGGAGTTGCACCACGGCTCGACGGGTGTCGGCTAAATCCGCTCGACGGCGTGCAGAAGCCCAACGCGCATCAAAGGCGCGCGCATGAATCTTTTCGCCTTCATGAAAGTCGCCTTCGTCATCGGTCCAAGGGGCCATCCAAATCGTGACGATGACTTCAGGGACGCGAGCAGGTGTGTGCGACATCGGACGTAAGACCGGACGCGCCTTTTGTTTTGGTTTTGTTACCCCTAACGGTGTCGTTTCGACGGTAGGTTGTTGGGCTGTTTGATGGGCTACTTGATCAGGGGTTTTGTCTGTCGCATGGATAGCCCTGGCTTCGGTGGGAACGGCTTCTGCTGGCACCGGATTGCCATCGGTCGTTGAGACAGCCGACGCTAAGGGCGGGTTTGTGGTAGGTGTGTTCGATGACGAAACTTCAATCGCACGATCTTTTTCTTGGTGGTCGGGCGTACGACGTAAGATGGAATCTTGATAAGTATCAGACAAAGAACGGCACTGAACGCCCGGGCGCATCGGGCACGAAAAATCGTCATTGGCGTTAAGGCCAGTGAGCGAACCGCAACCCGTGAGTAAGACTGAAGACGAAACAAGCGACGCGAGCGTCAAGGTTTTTTTGAGTGGCAACGTAGAGAAGAACATAGGTCAAAAAATGGGGTTAAACGACTTAGGTTTAAGAATTTGGTTTCGTTGGGCTAAGCAAAACGCCTTGGCTCAAAACGATGTCAACAGGTCGGCCAGCATCCACTTCGAGGACTGGGAAGATTCGGTCAGCGAGCTTCAGGTAGTAGTCCGTGATGCGGTCCATAGCATCGGCCATGCCTTCACCGAGACCTGAGGCCCAGGCATTGGTGTACCGTTTGCTCTGTGTGCCCGTAATGCTTGTCGTGATTTCTTCGTTTGATCGACTCACGGCATTACAGATCCCAGACAACAAGCCCACTGATAACGCAGACGCGATCGCCTGACCGCTGCGGGTGACGAGCTTGCCGCGCACACCCACCTTGCCGTCTTCACCCACGGCATACCCCGTGACACGAACGTCTAAGGTTTCACCGCGTTTGCCCACACAACTCAAACGATCTAAACGGATAAAGACGCGTTCACTGCTAAGGTCACCCGTTGCTGAAGCGGTCACGTGGCAACTCGTGACTTGGCTACGCCATTCGTTAGGCAAGATCGCTTTGTTTTCAAGGCGAATGACCATTGGCAAGGGTTGCGACGCGGCGCCCGCGCCAGTGGCTGCATAAACCCCCGTCAATAAGCGACCACGCACGAATGAGCCAGCAGGCAAGTAGTCGGACACGGTGGTTCCTGCAGCGCGGTTCATTGATAACGGTGTGTCGGGCTTCAAATAGGGCGACGGTCCCACGCGTGGTTTCGAAGGCTCTTCGATTTGACTTTTTGAAGGCCCCTCCATCGTGACGAGCGTCAAGCGACCTGACGACGCTGTGCCTGACGATGCAAGTTGTCGTGCACCAGCAGGTACCGATGGCGTTTGGCTGGTATCGACCATCGGCTGACCTTGGTGCTCTGGCCACGGGCTAATCACGGGGCCTGGGGTCTTAGAGCCAAAACGCTTTGTGACGTCCTGAATGTAAGCGGCATCGGCTTGACTCTTTAAGAGTCTTGCAATTCGGGCTTCGGTTTCTTCAGGTGTTTCGCCAGGACGAGGCATGAGTCCTGCACGGCCTGCCATTGTTTTGAGGTCAATCATCGTGCGCGTTTGTTCGGTGATCGTTTTTTCTTGTTCTGCGATCGTTGCACGAAGTTTGGCTTCACGTTCAACAGCGTCCTGTCGCACTTTTTCAATGTCTTTGGACATCGCTAAAAAGCGGGCGTCGTAGCGCGCAATCAAAGCATCTCGATCGGCACTCTCTGGACGAATCGAAAAGGTCGTTGTGTCAGAGACGCGTTTCTTCGGGGTCTTTGGTTCACTCACGACCACAGCGGAGACAGCAAACACTGCTAAGGCACCAAGAATGGCCAAAGCAATGACTTTTTGCTTACGTGCGATTTTTTCGTTTTGGCTTGGCGCTTGATCAGTCACGGGCGGCCTCCACCAATATCAACGTTGTGCTCATGCCTGGGAGCAACTGAGTTTGCGTGGTCGCCACGGCCCACAGGTCACCTGACGTCAAGGCTTGCGGATCGATTTCTATGGGGAGGACCGTCCCATTACGGACTGTGACTTCAATCGCTTCAGCGTCACGACTACGCCAAATACCGTCAAAACGAACGTTCAAAGGCGCTAACTGACGGATAGCGCGCTCGGCCGCGGGGCCAGGGATCGTCATGCTCGTACGCACGGCTTCGTCATTGGTTTCATGACGAAGGATCAAGGTAACAAAGCGCTTTACTTCAGCCGAAAAGCCTTCAGCACGCAAAGGACGAGCGGGTGTCGCGACCCCTGCGGCAGCGGTCGGGGTTTCGTCGCCTTGTTTTTCTAAGATGATCGTTCGGGGTTTAGCATCAGGTTCAAAGGTCAAATGAAGGGCTGCCGTTTCGCCCGAGCGGCACGTCACATATACCATCGCCGTGCCTTCGATCTTCGGCAGGATGTAAAGCATGCCTGTTTGACTATCGGTCTGAATGTCGACCAAGGCACGATCAAAGACCGCGGTTTTAATCGGGTCATTAGGGATCGCGACCATCGTAGTGCCTGTCGAGGGCAACACAAATTCGAGCGGACGGTCACTCTTTCGAGCGACAAAGGTTGCGGCATCAGCTTCACGATATGCGAATGCGATCGGGAACAAAACAGCAAAGGCAAGCGCGATTTGTAAGATGTTAGGGAGTTGGTTGCGGATTTTTAGGACAAAAGCCCGCTTGCTCCACGGATGAAACTTGAACATCTGGAGAAACAAAAATTCAAAAAGGTGTAAAGGAAGTGGGTTTGAGATGAGCGTTTAGTGCTCGACAATCAAACCAAAGAACGGTCGCTACTTTGTCTTAGGAATGCGATCGGTAAGCGACGTTAAGAAGAGACGACCGGCGTCGTAACGAAAGGTCATGCGCCAGGTCTTACGCTGAGTACGTGTCACGGTACTGCCCACCAAGAGCTTTTGAACGCCATCGACTTCAACCGTCAAAGTATTCAAGTTAACGCGGGCTTTGTCGGCATAAAAGACTGTAGACGAATGGTCTTTTTTCATGCGGTCGCCCTCGACGATGAGCGTTTCTTCGAGAACGCTATAGGCAGCTGGGTCGACGTGCTCTAAGACTGCGCGGCGAGCACTATCAATCGTGTCAGGGGTGACAGAAGCCGCAAAAGAAAGGATCGATAACGCAAAGCGTTCTAAGTAAGCGGCGCTAGGACCCGTATTACTAAATGACCACACTTCGCGCTCTTGGGCGAGGGTCGGTGGAATGATCACCGTTCGGACATCGGGCTTATGGCGAATGAGCGCGACGGCCAAAAGGAGGTTAAGTAGTAGGCTCGCTGCCAGGACAATCAGAAAGCCACGTCGAAGTCCCAGTCGCTCTGCAATCAAACTAGCGTAAAGCATGTTGTCTTATTTCAAGGATAAAGGGCGCTTAAAAAAGCACTTAAAAGAAGCAAACGGTCGCTCGGAAGCGCGGATTTGCTATAAAAAAGGGTCTAAAAAAGCGATCGATTCTTCTTTCGTATGAACCGATCGCTTTCAATCATTAGCCGATGAAGTGTCGAAGATGACTCTTTGGCGTTCGAACAAAAGTCGCTAAACCTGTGGTCCAGTAAACAACCGCAAGAGCGAATCCTTGTCCCTCAGTCGCGCTCATCCTGTGCCACGCAAAGGCAGCAAGAAAGCCCAATACCGTGCCAGTCGTCATGTAATTCACGAGCGCGCCGCAAAATACAAAGACGAGAACGATACAGACTAAGTCGGCCGACCACAAAAGAAACCTTGGCGGATCATCTAAGCCACTCGCAACGCGACATCCTTCTGGAACCATTTGCAAATTCCAGAATGCGGATTAAGCGCCGGCGAAGATGGAGTCGATGATGGTCGGAGCGATGACGAGGCTCAAACCTGCTGCGATCGCAACGACTGCGGCATAGATTGAACCACGAGCAAGCCCCGTGCCAAGGCCGATTAATAGGAACAGAAGGGCGATAGACTTGCCAAGCGTGCCGCCAGCCCACCCGAGCAACTGGTCGTATAGGCTCTTGAAATCATCAGAATGTTCAAGTGCGAGAGCGCTCTGAGCGTAGAAAGTCAAACTCGTAACGATGATGGCAGCCTTTGCCTTTTTGAGGCTCTTGCGAGCCTTCGATACTAACTTCATGTGTTCTCCTATGAGTAAAGATTGAAGTCAAAAAAAGAAGGTCATGTCAATCAAATTCTGCAGAATAGTTATACCTATAGGGTCATAAGGTAGATATGAGATATTCAGCCGAAAAACACGTGCGCACGAGTTGATTGCATCTCCGTAAAACGGAGAGATGCGAACTTTAGCAGATAGGTGTCAATTTTGCTAACAATTGTTAACTGTCAAAAACTAGGTACAAGTAACCCTAAAAATAAAAGTGCTGTTTTAAACAGTGGTTTTGACCGAAAATCGATGTTTAAAACATCAAAACGAGGGTAAACCCTAAAATATTTTTACAAGATAGAACTTAGGGAAATTCCTAGTAAAGAAATTTTAAATATGAATGGTTTGATCGGGATTCTGGCTGTTAAAACTCGAGGTGAGTGTGCGGCCTTTTTGTCGAATGACCGCTAACGCGGCTGGCACATGCGTTTGCTAAAAAAGACGGCAGTCCCTTTTTGGAGACTGCCGTTATAGGTACACCTATGATTTAATTATGAATGGTCGGGTGGAATTGGATTTGTCGTCTTGACTTAGGCGTTAGAGTTGAGGCAAGAAAAGGGCTGCCTATGGTTTTGTGCGCGTTCTTTTTGGCGGGAGTTAATTGGATTTTGTGAGGTCGCAATTAAGCAAGCTGAGAAACCTTTGTGGTAGGCGTGTGTTGGTCTTAATGGGACGTGCGAAGGGAGCTGTCTTGATGGGATGTAGGTTGTCCTTGGAGAATGAAACGATCCTTGACGGGGACTAAACGGCAGAATTCACGCGACGATTAAACGTCTTTCTTAAGTGCTTCGAGTGCTTCATCCACCGTATAACGCTTGAAGTTACCTGTGCGTATCATCTCGTTGGCTTCTTGGATGGCCTTAATGGTTATCTTATTAGGTATGTTTGACGAAGGCTGAAAAGGGAGTTGTTGTTCTACGAGGCACTGCCTGACGAACAGGTTGATTGCGGTTGACATGTCTAAACCTAATGCTTCGAAAAGGGCATCGGCTTTCGCTTTAACGTCTGCGTCCATACTGATGGTCACGTTTACACTTGAGTTTGGCATTTGGCTTTCTCCTTAATAAGTACACGGATTGGTTAGAGGATATTTGTGGTGCCGGTTGGGTACCTTTAGAAAAATAAAGGTCGCTGCCAAAGGGCAAATCTGACTAAGCGAGAGGTCAGTAATCATCCACTTGCCGTCAATGATATCCGCAATCATGGAGGGTTCAAACGCGCTTGGAGTTGTTATATCGGGATTGGCTTTAAGGGTGAAGGACTTAGGCAGCCTTTTTATTAGGAATTTCCTGAGTTGATGTTCAAAAGAATCAGAAGGTTGATACCGTCTGACGAAAAAGCGCTTGTATTGATTGTGGATGGTTAATAGCACAGAAAAGCCTTCAAAACACAAGAAATGAAGACACTGCTGTCCAAGAACCATTCTCAAACTTTTTCTTTGAGCTAATAAATCAGTCAACCGACGTAGGCATCTAAGTGCCCTCACAAGTAAAGTCACACACCTCCATCAAATTCTCAAACCACAGACTAGTCTCTGAACACAACTCCCTAAGGCAACAATGTCAAGTCCGATTGCTACTCCAGCTTAAACGGCCTCACGGATCCGTTCTGAGTCATAGGTTTGTATAAACATCAAAGTACAACAGGTTGATTAATCATGGGCTTCCTGCGGTTTTTCTGTGACCAAGATCCACTGATTTAGTATTGACGTTGTATATACAAAGATCTAAAATAATGACGTTTACATTAGAGGTTTTATCATGGGTTCTAATCTTTTCACTATGCGTCTCTTGCCAGATGAGGAGCGCTTGTTTTCTTCCGTCGCAAAATTAACAGGTCGTACCAAAGCTGATTTGGTGCGCTCGATCATGTTTCCAGCCCTAGAGTCTATGTTGGCTGACAAGGCCACAGCCATAGTTGATTCGCAAGACTTTGAGGAAATGTGGACTTATTTTTCTCATGGAAAAACAGCAAAAGATGTTGAGTTTGAGAAGAAGTTACTAGCAGAAGAAGAAGAGTTTTGGAGCAAGTGATGCAATTTACGCGGCCTGTTCCTATCTCACCTGAGATGAAGCCTTCCTTTAAAACATTTGTTTCACATTCTGAGGCAATGAATCAATGGTTGCGTCAATGGGCGCTTCACAATGAAGAGGAAGGTTATAGCAGAACGTATGCGACATTTTGTCTAACCACAGGAAAATTGGCCGGTTACTATACCTTGTCGAACTTTGCGATTATGACTCGTGATCTCCCTGCTAGTTTGCAAAAAAAAGCGCCTCCAGCCATACCTTCTATGCTGTTGGGGCGTTTAGCAGTTGATACCAACTATGAAGGGCAAGGACTTGGTCGAGCTTTAGTCATCAATGCGATTAGGCAAACATTAAAAGTCAGTGAAACTAGCGGCATTTGGGGACTTGTGGTACATCCTCTCACGCCATCACTGATCAGGTTCTATTCAAATCTAAATTTTCAGTTAAGTCCGAATCCCGAGCAATTGTTAATGTATTACGCCTTGCGTTGTAACTGTTAAGTTGAAATCCCTTGGTCTCGATTCGCCTCAAATTGAGCGCATCCAGTCAGAAAACGAAATCACGTCGAGCCAAGCAGCACTCAACGTTGACGTGGATGCCAAGATGTATTCGGCTGGCGTTCGTGCACAGTACGAAATGACGGCAGGTAACTTCGCCTTCATTCCGAGCGTTGGTTTGCGCGTCTCTCGCCTCGAAACGGATGGCTTTAATGCGGGTACCGTGCGTGTGGATGACCAAAGCCAAACGTTGGTGCAGATGCCGATCGCGCTTCGTGTGACGGCAGTTGACCAACAGGTTGACGGCTGGTCCTTGGTACCGAACTTCAAGGTTGCCTTTGTACCGACCTTCGGTGACAAAGAAATCTCGATGGGTGGCGTCGACCAAACGGTCATTGACACTAGTCCAGTGCAAGCAGACTTCGGTCTCTTAGCACGTAAGGGCGCAATGACGCTTAACGCAGACTTGTTGCTCGGTGGCGGTAAGGATGGCACGTCGTCTATCGGTGGTAAAGTTGGTCTCAACTATGCCTTCTAAAGCCTTTAACGCACTTTAAATAACCATGCCCGGTTAGGTTATCTAGCCGGGCAAACTTTTTCTTAAGGCCATGAAATCAGTCAGCTGAAGAAGGCATCAAGGAGCCAACACATATCTAGCCACACATCTCTATCAAATTCACAAACCAAACATTAGTCTCTGAGCACATCTCCCTAAGGCAACCCTCTCAACGAACAAGTAATACCTCAAACATTCGTCAGTTTTTGGCGCAAAGCTTGACATGTGTCTCCCATAACGCCTCTTGCTCTGATAAAGTTAACTCACGGCTTCTGTGGGAAGTCCGAAACGGAAACGCCTGACGTGATCAGGCTCACCAACTTAAAACCTGAGAGGCTCTTTAAGTTGGCGAACATTCTCCAGACAAGGCAACCTCCAATCCTCTGAGAGGCGCGCATCATTCATCATTAGCGCGATGCCTATCTGATGTTTCTGCAAACGGCCAGTTATGTCCCTGGCTAAAACACAACATTTTGTTTTGCAATTCAACATCTTGGAGACTCAACATGCAATTCTCCCGCCTTTTTGCACCCATCGCTTTGGCTTCTGCCATTGGTTTAACGTTCGTTTCTAGCAGTGCGCTCGCTGACACCACGCTTCGTATCGGTGTTACTCCAGTACCGCACGCTGATGTCGTGAACTTCATTAAACCGCAGCTTGCCAAAGAAGGCGTCAATCTTGAAGTCATCGAATTTAATGATTACATTCAGCCGAATTTGGCCCTCGATAGTGGTGACATCGATGCCAACTACTTCCAGACCATTCCGTACCTCGAAGAAATGGTCAAACAAAAGAACCTCAACCTTCATATTTTGGTGAGCGTCCATTTGGAACCGATGGCTTTGTATTCGAAGACCGCCAAGAGTCTGGCTGACATCCCTAACGGCGCTAAGATCGCGATTCCGTCTGATCCCACGAACGAAGGTCGTGCGCTGAAGGTGCTCGAGCACGCCGGTCTTATTAAATTGAAAGAAGGCGCAACTCTTCTTGCGGGTCCCGCTGATATCGTCGAGAATCCAAAGAAACTGAAGTTCTTAGAACTTGAACCGGCTTTGCTGCCCCGTGCTTTGGACGATGTGACGGCAGCGGTCATTAACGCAAACTACGCACTTGAAGCGGGTTTTAATCCTGCCAAGAACGCCATTGCGTTAGAAGAAAAGACCTCGCCCTTTGGTAATGTCGTGGCTGTTCGTGAAGGCGACGACAAGAAGGAAGCCTTCCAAAAGTTAAAGAAGGCTATCACGTCGCCTGAAGTCAAGAAGTTCATCGAAGAGAAGTACCAAGGCGGTGTCTTGCCGGTCTTCTAAGAAGAGACAATCTATTTAAAGTAGGCTGATCAAAGCCGTCTTGAGAGAGGTCATTGACTTCGTCTTAAGGCGGCTTTTGGAATATTTGTCATGACAAAAAGCGACCAAACCGTAACCCCCGAACCCAAGACCCGCCATATTGCTGCCCATTGGGGCATCGCAAAAGCCACCAAAGTTGACTCAGATAATTGGGCGCTGACGCCTATCCCTGAAGATCAAAAGCCGTCACCTCGTATGGATGACTACATGACGAGTCGTCAAAACTATAAGCGCTCGCTCTATCCGAAAGTGCGTTTAGGTTACTTACGCGCATTTAGAGAAGATCGTGATCCGTTTGCTACGAAAGCCGGACGCGGTCAGGAACCCTTCGTGCGTGTGACGTGGAATGAAGCGATCAAGATTGCGGCCAAGGCTATTAATCACACCTATGACAATTACGGACCGTCTGCCGTCTGGGGTCGTTCTTACGGTTGGAAAAACACGGGCGAAGTGCATAACCCCATTGCTCTTTTGCGCCGATTACTGATGTTGCGTGGTGGCTTTGTCCAGACTTTTAATTCTTATTCAACGGCAGCGATTGGTGGGATTCAAAAGGTGATTGTCGGGATGGCTGACCCAGAAGTCCCACACATTCAAGACGTTTTAGATCACGCTCAGCGTATTGTCCTTTGGGGTGCTGATCCTATGATCAGTAACGACATCGATTGGACAACGACTCTGCATGACACAGCTAATGCTTTTGCATCAATCAAGTCCCGTTCGGATATTGAAGTCGTAGCAGTTAATCCGGTTAAGCCCGTGACCCTCACGCAAACAGGCGGTACGTGGTTAAGCGTACGTCCTGGGACCGATGCTGCTTTGGCGCTCAGTATGGTACATACACTGTTCGTTGAAGGGCTTGCGAATCGTCAGTTCTTAGAAGCCGCTACCACGGGTTATGAGCATCTTGAAAAGTACGTTAAGGGTGAAATTGACGGCACGGTGCGTGATGCCACATGGGCTTCATCTATTACAGGCCTCACGGCGGATCAAATCGTAACGCTAGCCATTGACCTTGCGACCCACAAGACTATGATCATGTTGGGTTGGGGACCACAGCGCGCCAAGTATGGCGAGAGTGCCGTATGGGCGATATGGGCTTTAGCAGCTGTTTTGGGGCAAATCGGTGGTGAGGGTACGGGTATTGGCACGCACTACCACTATTCGTCAGGGGGTGGTGCACCATCCGACTTTAAGCCTTTGGGTGGCTTGCCGACTTTTGTTCAACCCATTTTCCCCGTCAAGGATGCCCATAAGAATGCAAACCCGTTGCCGGTTGCGTCAGTGGCTGACGTCTTATTGAATCCAGGTAAAACCATTCATTGTGGTGGTACAACGCTCACGTACCCTGAGATCAAGTTGGTCTTCTGGGCTGGGGGCAATCCTTTTGCCCATCATCCTGATACGGGGCGTCTACGAGAAGCTTTTAAGCAGCCTGATACCGTGATCGTGAGTGACGTCTTTAATACCCTCACGACTGAGATGGCGGACATTGTTTTACCGGCGTCACATCCAACGGAGCGCGCCGATATTGCTGGAATCGGTACCTACGACTCACGCGGTATCGTGCGTAGTCAAGCGCTCTTTAAGCCCTATGGTGATTCGCTCAACGACTATGACCTCTTTGCCTCTTTAGCTGATGCGATGGGTTTTAAAAAGGCATTCACTGAAGGTCTGACGGCCGATCAGTGGGCTGAGCGACTCTACACGCAAACGGTTAAGCAAAATGAAGCGGTGGCAACGGCCTCTAACTTTAAATATCCGTCCTGGGAAACCTTGAACGAAAAAGCGTTGGTCTTTTATCCGACATCGACCAAGGCGAAGGTCACAGCCTTGCAAGCTTTCGCGCGCGATCCAAATGGACACCCGTTACCCACCGAAACCGGGCGCATCATGTTGACATCCGACAAGGTCGCTCAAGCTCACTTAAAGGACTGCCCTGGCTACCCAGCATATTTAGGTGAAGCCACAAAGCCAAAAACCTTCCAGTTGATTAGTCCGAAGTCTAGCGCACGCTTACATAGCCAATTGGATCAAGAAACGCGTTTAGCTTTTAATGTCGCGAAGTGTGAACCTGTCTGGATTCATCCGACGGACGCCAAAGATGTTAACGTCTCAACGGGCGACTTGGTGAAAGTCTCGACCAAAGTAGGTTCGGCTGTGGCAGGCGTTGTCGTTACAGAAGATGTGCAGCCTGGCGTTCTCGTACTACGCCATGGCGCATGGGCTGAGATTATTGTTGACGGAGAGCGTCCCGATGGTATTCTCAGACTCACTTGTCAGCATGGTGCAGCGAACGTCTTGTTGCCTGACGAGCCGACTTCAGGATGGACCTATGGCAACATTGCATCGACTCGAGACGTCACAATCACGAAGTGGGAGCGCCCGAAAGAACCATGGGAAATCTAACCGTGTGACACGTCCGTGACAAACCGTTTAACGGTCAGTGTGTGGTAAAAGCGCTCTCATAAGCGAGCCATAAGACTTACATAAAAGGGCAGGGTAGAGGTTGTAGAGGCATCTATCTTGCCTTTTTTGATGTTTAAAACGCCGCTTAAGGAGGCAAATTGTCATTTGAGGGGCTTAAAACAGACAAAATATTAAATTTTTATTAAGGCCGCATCATCTTTAAGCACAGAAAAAATGATTGCTCGATAGGCGTTTTATCAGTGATATGTAGCATAGGATTTTTTGCGACTTACGGTGCAACCTTATTTTGATGTTGTCACCTTACAAATTTCCTTCAGGGTTATTACGGATCAGGTAGAATCTCTACTATCGCTGTAACGCTTCAATACAGCATTATGGAGAAACGTCTTAATATGTCACATTTGCTTGCCGGGGTTGTTGGGAGTGCTGTTGGTGATGCCCTAGGCGTCCCATACGACGGTCGAAAGCGCGATACGTTCGTTTGTGAAGAGATGGTGCCTTTAGAAAAGCGCACTCTTCCCATTGGCTTTTGGTCGGACGACACGTCGATGATGCTTGCAGAACTCGATAGTTTGGGCGAGATGGGTAAATTTGACCCCGATGACGTGATGTCACGTTTTGCGCAGTGGATTTATGAAGGTCGCTATACGCCCTTAGGAACTGCCTATGGTGTGGGACGTACAACCTCGATGGCAGTCTCGCGTTATCGCTCAGGAACCCCAGCTGACCTTTGTGGTGGTCGCGATATTTTGGATAACGGTAGTGGTGCCTTGATGCGCATACTCCCTTATGCGCTCTTAAAGGATCCTAATCGTCATAACATCATTGACGAAGCTGGATCGTTGACTCATGCCCATCAAATCAGTCGTCAGGTGTGTCGCATCTATTCATACTTTGTTGATGAGCTCCTCAAAGGCTTAAGCCCCAAAGAAGCCCTTGAACAGGTCTTGATGCACGATACCTATGACGTGCCTGAATATTACATGCAGCGCTTCCAGACGCTCCCACACATGGCCCGCGTCTCTGTCCCTAATTCTGGTTTTGCCCCTGACCTCTTACAAGGGGCTATTTGGTCACTGATTCACTCAGACAACTATGCGGATGCCGTGTTGACTGCTGTGAACTTAGGTGGCGACACCGATACGCTCGGCTCTGTCACCGGCGGACTCGCGGGCATCATCTATGGTGTCGGTGGCGCAACAGGGGTACCTACCGCCTGGTCGCATGCGTTAGCGCGCTTTGAGTACATCGTCAACTTGTGTGAAGAGAACGATGCTCTGATGCGTTAACGTCGTCCAAAATTTGCCTCAAACAACAAAAGCAGTACTTCGAAAGAGTGCTGCTTTTTTTTATTACATTCACAGTGAACGACAGGGGCGCTGACGTTCGCACTACCATAAACAAGCGTTCAAATGTTGAATGGAACGCACAAACCTTTCTTAAAACTTGATTTCTTAATAACATTAATCAAGTTTAATGCTTATAAATATCAGATAATAAGACCTAATTCTACGTAGTTAGAATGGTGTCATTCAAACGCGATAATAAAGTTAATCTAGCCGAAGAATTAGGATATTCAAAAGCACGTGCCGCTTTAACAAATCACGTTGTTCGATCGAAAAGCGCTCGAAACGACTGCCGCTCTGATCAAAAATGCCTATCAATAGATAGAACCTATGGTGATCGATAGACATAGACTATTAATATCAAATAATGGTATAGGAAACGGTGAAACGAGATTGGATGACGGATAAGAGGAACCCCTATACACTAAAAAACGCCAGCGCAGCAGATGTTTGTGGTACACGAATGTGTTATTTGAATAAAGTTTGTTCTAGATCAATAGGCGTTCACAAGACATTTGCAAAAAAATCTCGGATTAATAAAATTCATACCTCTTATGATTAACCTATACTCACGTAGTTATGACCAACAAAAATCAGCCAGATAACTTCTATTCAAAACTTAGAATTCTTACTGATGAACTTAGGAAGGCAGACTTTTTCCATCCGCGTTTGCTTCAGGATCTAGCGATCCTGCTTCTTCTAAGGTTGCTTAGTCATTACAGTGGCGCTTGCCGAGTTGTACGTGCAATGAAGGATGAACATATCGCTCGCCTGATCGTCGCGATTGTGGATGAGAAAACTACGGTTGGAGTACCGCCGTTCAGCGAACCTTTTACTGAAGCTTTATCAATTAACCATGGCCAATCAGCTGACAACCGCAAGACGATTTCGCGCGAGGATTATCTAAGTCAATCGAAAGAAATTCCGATCGAAATGCGCCTGCAGAAGATTAATCGTTGTCGAATTTCTTTTGTTTTAGACGATGACTTGAAGCGCATACTCGTCGCCAAAAAACATAACAACTTCTCCAAAGAAAATGAAATCGGACACGTTCCTAATGATGAAATCATCGAACGATTCTGTTCGAAGCCAAAGAAAACGAAGAAACTTCTGAAACAGCTTCACATGGAAAGCATTCTCGACGACGATCCAGCCGCATCAAAACCTAACCCCTTCGACTAAACCGCAAAAATAAAAAAACACGCCGATCACTACTTCGTGGTCGGCGTGTTTAAATTTCAACTACTTATTGTCAGGCTGTTCGGCTTTAGCCTTATCCGCTAAGCGTGGCTTTTGTTTACGGTTCGCCACGATGCGATCCCACAACCAGTTGGGTGCAATACGCATCACCTTGGCCAATAACCCCATCTGCCAGGGGAGGGTCTTATAAGATGCATCCGAATCAATGGTCTTCACAGCCTGCGCTGCAAACTCATCGGGCGTTAAAACAAACGGCATCTTGTAAGGATTGGCGCTGGTTAACGGCGTACGCACGAACCCTGGACTAATCGTCTGAACCTTGATGCCCGTCTTACGTAAACCAACACGCAAGCTTTCGTTATAGGTAATCACTGCGGACTTGCTCGCACCATAGGCTTCAGAGCCAGGCAAGCCACGAATGCCGGAGACACTCGCAATACCGACGAGCTTACCGCGGCCGCGCTTCGTCATAGGACCAATAAAGCCATGGAACGTATAGACCATCGCGAAGACGTTCGTCTGGTAAATCATTTCCATGACGTCTAAGTCTTCATAGAATTCGGTCTTCATGCCGTGCGAAATACCGGCATTGGCAATGACGATATCTGCGCCACCCGAGAGCGCTTCAAACTTTTCAGCGGCAGCCAAAATCTGTTCACGCTTCGTGACGTCAGCAGGGAGCGCATGATAGCGAGACTTGTCGCCTGGGAGCGTATCAATCAAGGCCTGAAGTTTTTCAGGATTACGTGCCACAAGGCCAAGCACGTCACCGCGAGCGGCATACTGTCGAGCAAGCGCAGCGCCGATACCGCTAGACGCACCCGTAATGAATACGTTGGACATGGAGTGTTTCGTCCTTTGTTGTCAATTTAATTGGCGTTAAGTGTACACCACGATTTTTGAATTTTAAAACGTTAGGCGGCTCATTTGCGTCTTTGGTAGCTTCATGTTGGATTTAAGACGGATTGACGAAGGCTTAGCGAAACCTTTGGTGAAGGTTCACTGATATGTGAAAAGGGTTGATCAGGCTTACGGTAAATGAGGAACTAAGAGGACAGAGTAGAGCGGTAAATAGTGCCTCAGGAACACGGGCAATTTAAAATCGACTCGACCCCAAGGCGCTTTTACGTCATAATTAGAGAATGCTGTAGAAACACGACGAAACCACGACTCTATGAGGCAAATCATCGAATTGTAAAGCGAGCTTATAAAGCCGATTCTCGTCATGATTTGGCGTGATTACCGTATGCAATGCCAAGCAAAAAATGATGGCGAGGTCTATGATGTGCGTCGCCGAATAGAGGTTGATTGTATTGACTAAACCTCCTTGAGGTTACAGTCAAGGAGAGTGTTTAGTCGTTTACTTTGAGTATCGCTGTCGCCTTCAAGCGATGTTCGGCTTATGTTCTGATGAACATAATTTTCGGAGCAATCGGTCTTTGTTTTGGGGTGATCGATTGCTCTTTTTTTTAAACGCACTTGTGACAAGGGTAGATGTTCTTGTTGGCTGGCACGCTTATTACCGATCCACCAACCGAACCTCAATCTTCTTGCCTACCGCCCTGGCATACGCCTTCAACACGCGTATCTCTGGATAGTCTCCGCGTGCCCAGCGCTTCTCGATTTCGGCGACGTCCTCTTCAGTCAACCCCATACGCTCTGCGACATCTGCTTGTGTGAGCCCGGCACTCATTCGGGCTTCTGTAATACGCATCAAACGTTGAATCACCATTTGCGTATTACGATGAAGTGTCATCAAGGCTCGGTCGAGTTCGTCGTCTTGATGCATCAGAACATTCCCATAAAGAGGTTACCCATCGGAGGCACATCGGCGCGCTTTTCGATATAGGCCATAAAGACGTCAGTCGCTAAAGCCGCATCCTCTTCGATTTCGATCTTATTAGGTGTCTCCACCATGGCAATCGCCTTAAAGTACGCACGGTGCTTCAAAGATTCGACATAAAGTGCTGCCAAACGCTTGGCTTCTTCACCCTTAATTTCGGTGTGACGCTCTAAGATCTGCGCGACGTAGTCGTAGCTTTTCGCAACACCCCCTTCAAAGAACATCTTCGAAAGTAATGGGCATCGTGACGCTTTGCCTAAGACCAGACGACACAAAGCCGCTGCATTGGGTTCACAAAAAGCTGTCAAATACGCAAAGCCAAAGACATACAGTTGATCACGCAAGTTCTTGCGCGTTTCAAACTGCAGTTCTGTGGCTTCAAACATGCGCGTGATGAGCAACTCAAGCGCTGCTGCAAACAAACCTTCTTTATTTTTAAAGGTCTGATAGACCGTCGTATAAGAGCCGCCCGATTCTTTAATAATGTCGGGGATGCTGGTGTCGTCATACCCTTTTTCTGCGAAAAGGCGCATGGCGGCTTCAATAATCGCCTCACGGCGGGCATTCCCTCGGGCTTGTGTACGTCGCAACATGTCAAAAGGTTCCTTTAGATTGATGCCTGAAATTATAGCGAACGGTGCGTCAATCCAAAACAAAAGACTACAGCCAAAGCGTTTGCCGGTAGGTAGCAACTAAGGTCTATGTATTAGCTCATGAATTAGAGGCCTATAAACGGATGCAAACCGAAATAAACGCGCTAAACTATGCGCTTTCACCTTTATCAACGCCAACAATAAGAAGGATAAAAACGATGATACAAAAATTCGGCACGTTGCTTTGGCTCTCAGGCTCATTGATGGTGGCCTGGGCGCTTTCGGTTTCAGTCTCCATGATGTTTGACTGGTCAGTCCCTGAAGCGCAAGAGACCTTCCGTCAAGGACTCTTCATTTTTGCCGCCGTGGTGGTCTTTGGCTTCATCTTTAGAGCCAAATTAAAGAAAGAAGGCGTCATTGAGCGCGCGATTACTTATGTGGTTATTCCAGCGGCAGGTTTAGTGTTGGCGGTCTACGGTTGGTGCCAACAGTTTGCCCCGAGCGTCATTGCGTCGCTTCAGTAAAGTTACGCAAACCATCGGATCAAAATCTACAACGAGGTGTGACCTGTCGTTGACGTCAGGCTACCTCGTTTTTTATTGCCCATGTTATACGTAAGGGTTGCGACCTACCCATTTGGTAGTAGAGGCTTGTTCAGGATTAACTATTTAAGACGTTCGGGTTTTTAGTTAAACGTAATTCCTACGCGTCAAACGCGATAGCATCCCTCAAACAGACCGAATTCTCACATTGATTGTCGTTTTTTTGATATAAAACAAAGAATCCGCCATTTTTCTCAACCTTTCGGACCTATTACTAATGTACAAACGTCACTAATTTTGTAATATTGATACGTCTCAAGTGTTAAAGCCCTTAACCTAAAAGGTGATCTTCAAGTCAACAGTGATGCGCGCTTGAAGATCGTTCTAGCGAACTTCAGATTCTGAGCGATAACCTCAATCCGGACTTAAGCCCTAAGGTCGAACGCGGTAATAAACGTGAGATGAAAGCTGCCTTATCGATCTCTTCACGATATTGTCGATTTTGGCGTCCGAAACCCCATGCCAAAGAAGTACACAAAATGATCTCAATTGACGCTCCCAGAAAACACGTACCGAAACGCCAGCTTTCGACCAAGAAGCGTGCGCATATGATTTCCACGGCTTGTAATTCTGGCAAGTCTGGTCGTATCGCAAGCGCCATCGGCGAAGCTTTGCGTGAACAAGGTATGACGAAGATGTCGGGTAAAACCGGTATCGGTCGTGCAGTGCTTTACCGCTCCTTCGGTGAACAAGGGAATCCGACCCTTCAGATCTTAACTGATGCCCTCAAGGCATTGAAGCTCAAGATCCAAGTCGTTCCCATGGATACGCCGACGAATGAACTCTTCGACGAGGAAGACGACGAGTACAAGGATAACGAAGCGGAATATCGTTAATCATTTTTCCTCATAAAGTAAAACGGTCGGGATGAACGCTCGGCCGTTTTTTTTTGGTTAATTGACTTTGGAATCGGTTTGCTTATCGGGAAGACTGCAACATCAACATTGAGGTAGTGTGCTGGTCTTGTCTAAATTGCGAGTGCGCCGTTGTTTCATCCTTGTGGCTCCGTGGTTAGCCATCTGACCTGTCAAGGCCGCATGTATTCAACAAACTGCAGAATACCTAGAATAAGACACGGATGCGACCCTAGATTTGGTGTGATAGCAGCAGTAAAACCAGACGCATCTGCCTGAGTTAAGAAGGTCTAAAAGGCAAAATTGAGGGCTATCGGCCAAAAATCGAGATAAAAAATGCGATTCGTCACGTAGGCGGATACAAAGAATTTGCAAAATTCGCTAAAAATCAGCCTTCTTGTGAATGCAAAAACCCTTAAGTGAATACAAGATAAATTTGGCATGAAAAGGCCAAATATAAATACTTTAAATCCGTCATGATGTTTGACTGCACGACCAGTTTGGTGGCTTTGGCGTTAAGTAAACCGTGACTACAGGTGTCACCTCCGAAATCTCTCACTGTCAATTAGAAGGTACGCCGAAAAGCCTCTGAGAGAGGGTGGCTAATATTCATTTGTTCCAAGTCAAAAAGACCTCACAAAAGTTTTGTAAAGCACCCCAAAAAGTCTGATCGCATCGTTATACTTCGTGTCCGATGTCAGGGCAAACCCGTGGGGTCAACTTGGCATTTGTGTTTTCTTGGCTGTACTCGCGGAGTGCGGCTTTTTTTTCAACGGATCATCTCCATCATGTTCGAAAGTTTCGGTGTACTTAACATCTGGGCTTACATTCTCGGCGCTATCGTCATTATTATGGTGCCAGGGCCCAACACGCTCTACGTCTTAAAGACCGCCATTGTGGACGGTCGTCGTGGCGGCTTTACGGCGGCCGCCGGTGTCTTCACTGGTGACGCTGTGCTCGTTTTCTGTGCTTACCTTGGTATCGCTGCTTTGATGCAGGCGCATCCAGAGGTCTTCTTCTGGATCAAGATGGTGGGTGCAGCTTACTTGGCCTTCTTAGGCTCTAAGGCGATTTACTCGACCTTCATTGCGCCACGTAAAGAAAGCGACTCTTCTAACGAAGTTAAGGTACGTAAGTCTCAGAGTACGCTTAAGATCTACCGTAACGCTTTAGCGCTTTCGCTCACGAACCCGAAGTCGATTCTCTTTTATGTGTCTTTCTTCGTGCAGTTTATTGATCCGACCTATGACAACCCGGCCATCAGCTACTTCATCCTGGCTGTGATTCTTGAGTTCTTCAGCATGGTTTGGATGTCCACGCTGATCACGGTCGGCGCAGACCTGTTGAAGTTCGTCGGTCGTCGTCCGAGTGTTGCGAAGCTTGGCAACACCGCAGTGGGTAGTCTCTTCTTGATGTTTGCTTCTAAGCTCGCTTTAGAAGGCTAACCAAACACGAAGCCTAAATTCGAATGAGGATGTGTTTTCGGACATGTCCTCATTTTTTTATGCGCGCTTAGTCAGTGTATTGGCGTACGCGGCCTGATGCGATCGTCTCGTTATGCATCGACAGGTAAGTAACTTGGTCACAACCGATGGCGGATTTTAAGGCGGTCTTTTAGGTGTGTATCGCGTAGAATGTCGAGAACCTTTTTTAATTTGATTTTGGTATGAACTTCACACTGCCTCCGAAACGCTATCGCTTTTTGTCCGTTTTTCTTCTTTTGATGGGTGGCTGGCCTTTGCCTGTCACGCTCTATCATTTGGTGTTGATTTTTGGCTGCCTGATGCTCGCCTGGTGTGCGATAGGTTTGAAAACCCAAGGTCAACTCTTTGTAAGCGTCCTCTTTGCGATTGGTGCGGTACTTTATAACCCGATTGCGTGGGAGTTGATGCCAGTCCCAGTTTGGTTAGGGGTGGTCGGCGTCACATCCCTCATGATGCTCGTCATTGCGTTTAAAAAGTGAGTTGAAAGCGTTCGTTGCTAAATCACATGCATCAAGAAGGTCATCCGTAGGGTGGCCTTTTTCTTTAGCGCACAACAAAACACGGGTGACTATTCCTATTAGGAAATAGCCACCCGTGCCCAGGAGAATCTTTCGCGAGAAAATTTTGAGACGAGGCGAAAGGAAAAATGTTCTAAGACGCTAACTTAGAACTTGTGCGTGAGACCCATATAGGCCTGCGTCACATTGGCTTTGGTGTCACCTTTGTCGGTAGCTGTGCCATCCATCTTGGCATGGGCATAACCAGCGCCAGCATAGAGGCTCGTACGACGAGAAAGGGGATAGACATAGCGCGTGGCTACACCAATGTAGTTGTTGTCACGATCGGCTTCCTTTTCGGATTCAGCCTGACCGTCAACATAATAACCACCAATCGTCAAGTTGCCGGAGCAAACTGGAACAATCGTACCAAGGTGAAGGCCGTAGCCCTTGTAGCCTTCGGATGGAGTCAAGGGCTTTGCGAGATTGATAGCCTTGACGGCATCAGTGGTCTGTTGACCCTTGAAGTACTGTGCCATGGCAAAAGCCTTAGCAACACCGAAGTCATAGTTGCCGCCCAAGTAGATGGCCTGGCCGTCCTTAGAAGGCATCTTAGAGGTACCGATAGTGCTACCGTAGTCCTGAAGTTCATAAGCCAAAACGGCGTTGAAGGGACCATAGTTACCCGTCAAAGCAGCAGACGTGTAGCGGTTGGCGTCGCTCGAGCCTTCACGGGCGGTGAGACGGTTAGCATCAGTGCTGTTTTCTTTAAAGGAATACTGAACCGTTGCCTGCAAGCCGCCCATCATCGGGGTCTGGTAGGTGATCATGTTGTCGTAGCGAGCAGACTTGGCCAAGCCAAAGATCTTGTTGTCACCACCGTCAAAGGCGTCACCAATGCTATAGACGATGTCATAAGAACCTGCAGCGCTCGCGATACCGCCCATGCGGCCTGCGGACAAACGACCAAAGGGGCTCGACACTGTCAAAGAAGCTTCACGATTGAAAATACGGTCCTTGTCAGAGAACGCACCTGTATCAGCATCAAAACCATTTTCGAGCTTAAAGCCAACCGTCATGCCGTTACCCAGCGCTTCTTGGCCGGTCAAGCCAATGCGAGAACCAGCATTCAAGCCGCTGTCGAGGCCAAAGGTGTGCTGATCGACCTTCTTGCCGCCGTCAACCTTGACGTCTTCCTTCGAGTAGTTAAGACCTTCATCAACAACGCCATAAAGCGTCACCTGACCGGCACAAGCAAAGCCAGTCATCGAGCTAAGAACCGCTAAGGCGGTCAGAGACTTTTTAAACATGTTTTCTCCTTCCCTTAAAACTAGGGCGAGTGGTTAGGACTTGATCGCAAAGTCCACTTTACGCCGTTTAAAAATCGCGTCAACGAAAGGTCTTCTAAATGTAACGTAGCTAAAAAACGTTCGATCTTGGACGTTTCCGAGATATCTAATATGAAATGGTATCAATCCAGAATAAGAATCCGGCTCGCTAGGAGAGGCAAATAGGTTCAACTTAAGACAGAACCGTCGACAAGTAACCCTAAGATAAATTCCACATAGGTATGACGTTGAGTTCAGGATTGGGAGGAGAGCTTTACAAACCGTTTCACGTTTAAGCAAAAAAAGATGAAATAAAAGAACGGTTGAGTGAGTGGATGAGCATCGTTAGTTAAGGCTTAATGTGATATATCACTCCGACATAAAGACGATATGAAGCTGAAAATATGAGATCAAAATAAAACGGCCACTCAAGGGATAAACCTCAAGTGGCCATTACGCCTTAAAGAAATTTTTAGCGATTAGAAGGTGTGCGTCAGACCTGCGTAGACCTGTGTAACGTTCTTTTCAACCTTAACGGCGGTCTTGGTAGCATCGACCGTAGCCTGGGCATAGCCAGCACCCGTGTAAAGCGTAGTACGCTTGCTGAGGGCGTAGGTATAACGAACAGACGTACCCACGTAGTCGGTGTCACGGTCAGCAACCGTCTTGTTTTCAGCCGTAGCATCAACATAGTAGAGACCGGCGGTCACGTTACCGGCAAGGGCTGCGAACTGCGTACCGACGTGAAGGCCATAGCCCTTGAAACCCTTTTCAGCAGTGGCATCTTTAGCATCAAGGTAGGTGAGACCCTTCTGATCCTGGAAGTACTGCGTGAGGACAAAGAGCTTAGCGACGCCAAGGTCGTAGTTACCACCGAGATAGAAAGCCTTACCCGTTTCAGGCTCGCCGTAAGAAACGAATTCGGCACCCGTCTTACCGTTGTTAGAGGCGTAGTCCTGAAGTTCAAAAGCTGTCACAGCCTGAAGCGGACCGAAGTCACCCGTCAAAGCGAAAGAAGCATAACGGTCGGCAGAGGCTGCGCCTTCACGGCCTTCTGCAGAGGAGTCACCCTTGAAGGAGTACTGAACCGTACCCTGGACGCGAGCAAACTTCGGAGACTGATAGGTGACAACATTGTCATAGCGGCTAGAGGTCGTGAGACCGAGCACCGCATTGTCACCACCGTCAAAGGCATCAGCTGTGGCATAAACGAGGTCATACGTACCAGCAGAAGAAGCAACACCGCCCATACGGCCGACAGACACGGCACCGAAGTCACCAGAAACCGTTACAGAGGATTCACGACCGAAGAGACGACCACCCTGACCGAGCGTACCGTCGTCACCATTGAAAGAGTTTTCGAGCTTAAAGCCAAGCTTGAGACCGTTGCCGAGGTCTTCAGAGCCGACTAAGCCAAAGCGTGATGGCGCGTTATAGCCACTAACTTGTTCAAAGCTGTGATTTTTTGTCTTGTCATTGCCGACTGTTGTATCGGCCTTCTTATAGGCAAAGCCTTGGTCAAGCACACCATAAAGCTGAACATCAGCAGCAACAGCACTACCCGTAAAGGCACCAAGGGTAGCGAGAGCGAGAAGAGTCTTCTCAAACATGGGGAGAGTCCTTATCTGTAAGTATTAATAATGGGGCTCTAAATGCCCTTAAAAATCATCTTACGGATAGAAAACTCTTCTAACAATAGCATTGATTGCTTAAGAGAAACGGCTTAAGGAGAGGGATTTAGGAGGAAAGTCGAAGAAGGGCGGGTAATACCACAGAGAGGAAAAAGCAAAACTTTAGACGACAAAAAACCGGTAGATTCCGTAGAACCTACCGGTTATGTTCTGCTTTCTCAGATCATGTTAGACGTTCGCGAATCGTCCTTCATGAAATTGTTGAGAGAAGATTAGAACTTGTGGGTCATACCAGCGAAGGCTTGATACTGCGTCGTCTTGACTTCACGCTTGCTGTCGTATTCATCCTTTTCCTGATAAACGCCGGCACCCGTGTAAAGGGACGTACGCTTGGAGAGCGGATATTCGTACTTCGTGGTCAAGCCGTAGTACTTGTAAGAACCTTCCTTATCAGCAACCTTACCTTCATATTCAGTATCGGAATCCTGATAGTAGAAGGCGGTCGTCAAGTCACCACCAGCAACCGGAACGATCGTGCCGAGACCGAAGGCGTAGCCCTTTTCGTAACCAGCCGGACTGATGAGGAGGTCATGGTTAGCCTTGATGTCCTTGAAGTACTGAGCAGCAATGAACGTCTTGGCGAAGCCGCAGTCGTAGTTACCACCGATGGAGATCAACTGACCGTTTTCGGCGTTAGCATTACGGAGACCATCGCCATTGTTAGAAGCATAGTTGAGGTATTCATACGTCAACACAGTCTGGAGGGCACCGAAGTCACCCGTCAAGCCGATAGATGCATATCGATCGGTAGCGGCGGAACCTTCACGACCCGTGGCCGGATCGTACTGACCAGCCTTAAGCTCGTCTTCTTTAACGTTGTTTCCCTTGAACGAATACTGGAACGTAGCCTGAACGCCAGCAAACTTCGGGGTCTGGTACGTAACCATGTTGTCGTAACGATCCGTCGTGATGAGACCGAAGGTGTCAACGTTGCCACCGTCGAAGGCGTCAGCCGTAGCCGTGAAGAGGTTGTACGTGCCAGCACCAGAACCAACACCGCCCATACGGCCCATGGAGAGAGCGCCGAAGTCGCCAGAAACCGTCAAGGAGGCTTCACGACCGAAGAGACGACCGTCGTTGCCGAGCGTACCGTCATCGGTGTTGAAACCGTTTTCAAGCTTGAAACCAACCTTGAGGCCGTTGCCGAGGTCTTCCGTACCCTTCAAACCGAAGCGGGAACCGGAGTTAACACCAGACTGCATGTCGAAGGCGTGTTCCTTAACCTTGGTGGTGACATCACCAACAGTGGTCTTTTCCTGAGAGTTCGTGTAAACGAGACCAGCGTCAGCAACACCATAGAGCGTCACGTCAGCGGCGCAAGCAAAACCAGCAGCTGTACCGAGAACGGCAACAGCGAGAAGAGACTTCTTAAACATTTATTACTCCATTAACTCGTCTGAACGAGTTTGTTTGGGAACTTGATCGCGATACCAATTTATCCCTAAGGGAGTAGGGTCATCAAAACGCGGTTTGCTCTGTTACAAATTTAAGTACCATATAGAAATAAATTGTTGCACTATGATATGTATTGATTAAAACTCTTTGTGCCCTATGCCACAATGAATATAAAGCGTTATACGTTTCAGAACTAAGTGAAACCTCGTAGTGGTTGCTTTGGTAAATATAACCAAAAGAAGTGATTCTATAAGGGTTTACCTATCCCTTCTGAATGGGATCTTTGACAAATTAACCATGTTGTTAAAAAACAACTGAATCCTCATTCAAAACTACCAAAAGACAGGTGTAACATTAGAGAACAGCCTCTGCTAGAGGCTAATAACGAGCCTTGATCTGTCATGCATCTCTAAATTCCTTCAAAATCATCCTCAGATTTCTCAAACGGGTGAGCATTTCACCCATCTACAGCCTTCCAACAACATCCTTTATCTAACTGCAAGCTCCATACAAGTCACTCCCAGGCTTAATTTCCTTGCGGATTTCCCTAACCCTACAAGCCGTCTTATCGATCAAGCAATCCAATCACCGTACACACACCTAATCCATTCACATTAGTTAATTATTAATAAAGTACGTATATCTACGCAATATTTGTCTCATATTTCATATAGAGTGACTGTAATTCAATAGGAAACGCGTTTTATATTTTTTCTATTCGGCAAACATACGGGAATATACTTAAGGTTATTCCATTGAGCGCCAAGCGCTTTTAGAATGAGCCACGCCTTACATTTAAATTTCCTTTCACCATGACTCATAAAATTCCGGCTTATCCAGAAATCCGCTTTAATGAGACCTTCAAAACAATAGGCTCTGAAAGCTATCAAGCCGCTTTTGAACGGATTGAAGAGGCGATTGTTCGTCTTGAATCTACGTCCTTAGATTCTTTAGAAGACGTTGATGTACTCCAAAACGCGTTTGTGATTTACGAAAAAGCGCTAGACGAAGTTGAAACGTTGAGGGCTTTTGTTCGATTAAAGCAAGCAGAAGATACGTCCAACGAACAAACGGCCGAAGCCGCTGAAGCTATTAACGAAATCGGGCAACGCCTTTTTAGTGCCTCGAGCCCGCTCGTTGAATTCCTAGAAGCCAAAATCCAAAAGGGCGAATGCCCTGACGAACTCATGCGCGTACAGCACGCGATTGGTTTATTGCATCATTCTTGGATGAGACGCTTAGACGCTCCGATGCGTGACTTCATTCAAAAGATGCGTGTCACGTGCTTCTGGCCATTGACGACGTCTTATGAACGCGTCCTCAAACAAATCAGCGTCGAAATCAAAACTGAAGAAAACTTGGTACGACGTTTGTCGTTTGCCCAATGCATGGTGGCGCTACGCTCACATACGTCACGAGACGTGCGTAAACAAATCTATGATGGCTTGAACCAAAAGTTGGCACCATTGGCTAGCCAATTTGCAGACATTCTCAATATTCTTCAAGGGATTCGTATCCTATATTGGGATAAAGGAGGTTCAGATTGCCACAAGATGCCGTTTGAACATTCAAATGTTTCGCCCGAAGCATGGGACGCTATGCGTCGGGTGATGTTGCGACGTATCGAGGAAATCCGAGAAACAGTCCAACGCCGTGCGGTCTACTATGGCCCAAGAGGCATGAAACCCTTTGATTTGCCCGCAAGTTATCCCGGTGAATCGGGACAGCGCATTACGTCCTTACAAGCCTTGAGTCACGTCACAATGTCTGCCCAATTTATGGGTGACTCGTTTAATCACTTTGTTAAACAGTTGGTCAATAACGGTGGCATCGAAATGCGCGTGTCGTCATCTCGATCGGGCGAGGCTTTCACGGTACCCTTAGGCACCTTTCATACGGTACGCGTCGTATGTCCCTTTGCTAACGACATGGAAACCGCGTTGATCTTAGCCAATAAATTGGGCGAAGCCTATGTCGGTCACATTCTCAAAGATAAGCCTCGCTTTGAACGCGAAGTCTCAACCATCGTGCTAGCGATGGCTGGCGCCTTTCATGAAACGATGGCTCGGCGCACCTGGCGGCGTCATGTTGGTCAAGAAGGGGAGGAGATGGTGAAGTGGCAAGCTTGGCGTACGATCTCATCAAACCTTTTGGGTAACGCCGTACGTGCCGACTTTGAAATGCGTTTTATTGAAGAGCGTCAAAAGGGGTTAGTTAACGTGAAGACCATCAAGGCACTTCTCACCGAAGCGTGGGAGCGTTGGTACGGTCACACGGTGCAAGATCCTGATTTGTCACTTTGGATGACGCAACGCCATTTCTATGACGCATACGTCTTCATGCAAACACCGGCACGCGCCATGGGCTTTTTGTTGAGCTACTACCTCGTTCATTTCTATCACCGAAATCCGACGACGTTCGCGAAGGACTACGAAGCAATGTTGGGAGACGCTGGCAACATGGACGTCGATGCGCTCTTTAAAAAGCACATGCATATTGATCTCAAGGACGAAAAGGTTTGGGAGCAAGCTTTAGACGAATGTTTAAGAACCGCTTTGTCGGATGAGAACGCACAGGATCCTACAAAGCCTTAAAACAGGAAAGAAGACGTACTACTTACCAAAAAAGAGACGATCCATGACTCACTTCGAGCATGGGTCGTTTTGCGTCTTTGACACGGTGGACACAGAACTCATACTCAATGGATTTTGACAAACGCCAAAAGTGTTGGCATGATTAGCTTGCTTTACGCTGCACTAGCATGCTGCAGACTCCGGTCATCCATGCTTATCGAGTGAACTTCACTCATTCTTTCTACAACACCCACGAGGGCGATTGTCCTCGGGGCTCTGTTATATACAGGGGTTTGATGGTCAGTCATCCCCGTGGTTTTCTTTAACATTTTTTTTTAAAGGAAATCTCATGACTAACCATCCTCTCATCGCTCCTGAAGTCGTCAGAGTCCCGGCCTCCCAATTTGGCGACCATCTCGCCGACCAACGTGACTGCCTGGGTTACAACGTCAAAACGCTGCCGACTTTTGCTCGCAGCCGCATTCCGACCATTCACCCCAACCATTGGTTTACGTCCGAACACTATCGCCACATGGCGCTCTGGTGGACGCTCGCCAAAGGGGAACCGATCTACATTTCCGGCCCTTCGGGATCCGGTAAAACCAGTACCGCCATGCAGTTCTGTGCTCGTCTCGGGGTTCCCGTGGTGAGTGTCACTGCACGCGCGCGTATGGATCGACGTGAATTGATCGGACACTGGGCTGTGAAAGGTGGGGAAACCGTCTGGATTGACGGTCCTGCCTTGCTCGCTTGGAAGTACGGTTGGGTCCTTCTCATTAATGAATTTTCAGCCGCGCCCGCAGATATGTGGGTGAGTTGTAATGACATTTTGGAAGGTTTGCCGTTGGATAACGGTGCAACGGGTGAACTCGTTCATCCTCAGCCGATGACGCGTGTGATTGTCACAGACAATACGCGTGGTCATTCGTCTGAAATTGATAACGGGTTCTTTGGCCGTCAGATTCAAGACCGATCAGTCATTGATCGTTTTTGGCATCTGCGCATGGAGGGTTTAACCCCCGATGAAGAAGCGAAGCTTCTTGCCAAGACTGCGCCTCAAGATCTCATCGAAGGTTTTGAGGGCAACGCGTTAGCAGCACTATTTACTGCCTTAGCGCGTATCGGAGCGGATAGCCGCTCTCAGGCTCAAACACAAACCATTGGGTTTGAGTCTCACGTTGTGCCATTCTCGCACCGCGTTTTACAACGCTTACGAGATATGCTGCTTGATGCTGCCAAACAGCCTGGCGGCGAAAATGCCAGCGCGCAAGTGCGCCGTCTCACGCGAATCGCTTTAGCTGAATCGTTGGATTCAACGGCGAGTGAAGCGGCACAAACGCTAGCTGAAACCACGATTGGGGATTTGGTTCATGACCTTAGGGTCGCAAGAGCCAAAGCCATCCCCGGCGTGACTTTAGCTGGTTAATCCACCCAACCTCGGACGTTTTGTCCGACACACCCAGAAAGGGGACAAATCCCTTTTCTGGGGCGTGTCCCCATTTTTTTATCTAATGGAGATACGCCAATGTGTATTTGGATGAAATCGTTCGCAGCCAAAGCGAACTGTGCGTTTGTTGTCAGGACTGCCTCTACACAGGAGGTGCGTCATGAGTAAGGACAACGCACTCAATGAGCGTCAACGTCGACTTCATGCAGAAAGCGTTAAACGCGAAAAAGCCGCTCGTGCCACGGAAGTGGTCGAAAAAATGTTTGACCAAGATGTTTGTCGAGCGACTGGCCGCACCCTCGTAGGCGCTGCACCCTTGGTTTTCCAAGCGATGTGTCGTCGAGAGGGTATTCGTGTTTACTTCACCCACTCACCCATGACCGACGGTCACGGGATTTGGCTGGGTAGCTTGGACCTCACGAGTCCTTTGGCATCGGTCTTTGTCTACGGACACGGTTGCCATGAGCGCCACCACGTGGTCTATACAGACTTCAAGGCGTTTCACGGAATAGACAACCGAGCGATCCATGCGCTTGCGAACATCTTTGAAGATGTTCGTATTGACCGCTTGGGTAGCAAGGACTATGCCGGGTACTTGTTGTGGCGTCGTGCCTTATTGATGGCTATCAAAGCGTCAGGCGAAGCCGGTTGGGCAGAGCCCGACAAGTTGAGCTTCGCAGGGCTTCTTAACTTTTGGTTGCTTCTTACGTTAGAAGTGGATCAATTGGATATGGAGTGCCTTGAAGAAGACCGTCAAAGGCTTGACGATTGTGTGCGTGACCAATTTGGTGATGCGTTTGCGGACAGTGTCTTAGGCATGGTTCGTGGCGCTTATCCTTTGGCCAACACCACGTCTGCGGTGTGCCTCGCTAAACGCGTATGGGCATCCATTAAACGTCAATCTGCTCGAGCACGCAAAGCGCTTGAGTCTTTTGAACCCGACGTCGAAGAAAGTAATGATGCACTGGAATTCCAGGGCTCACTTTTTGATGACAATGGGGTCGTGACGTTATTTGGTGACCCGCGTAGCCACCGTCCAGGCTTTGCCGAACTTCACAAGGTAGCCCGCTGCTTAAAAGGGCTTCTTGAGAGTGACGGCTGGCAGTGCGTCAACGCAACGTTTAATAACTTCAGGCAAATCCTTCAGAATTCGCAATTCACCAATACCGACGAGTCGGTAGGTGATATGCGGCCCAACTTTGCGTCGCAAGACGATTACCATTGTTTGGATCCGAAGGTCGCTGAAGAACAAACGGCTGCATTTAGAGCGATGTGGGCAACCTCAGGCTCCATGAAACGGCTCTTTCAAAATGCGCTCACACATCCCGTCCCAACGCCCTTGCGGTTACACCATTTGGGCGACGACCTCGATGATGATGCGCTTGCATTGATGCCAGCTGGCGAAGACTGTGTCTTTCGTCAGGAGACCCCGTTAATGGGTCGAGATATGGCGGTCGAGATTTTGCTCGATACGTCAGGCTCCATGGATCGCCTCCCGATGACAGAAGCTAAAGTCACCGCATTGCGGTGTATGGAAGCCTGTCGTGCAACGCCTGGGATGAAAGCGTCCTTATCGCTTTTTCCGGGCGCTGGGTATCGCGGTATCACCACGGCAGCGACCTTTGAAACGTCGCTACGTGAAGCGGCCTCTCGCATTGAGTTTATTGATGGCTTTGGGTCTACACCCATCCTTCAAGCACTCTATTGTTCGGGGCTTACGCTCAACGCTCGCTCTGAGCCAGCCAAAGTGATCTTCGTCATTACGGACGGTCGCTTTGATACCGAATCTGTGACGGCAATGATTGAAGACCTAAAGGTCTGTGGAATTCATGTCGCCATGGTTGGTATTGGTTCAGACTGTACGCCTTGTGGCGCACATACGGCAACGGTCGAGAGTACCAAAGACCTCGCAAAAGCGATGTCTGGGCTATTAAGCCAACTCTCTCGCACCTTACGTTTAGGCTCGCAAAAAGCCTAAAGCGTTTAGGCAAAAGTCAATGTTTTGACGTTTGGTATTCGTGTTGAAGGCTGTTCATTAGAACACGCCTTCAATGCGGAGCCGTTTCGCCTTTTAAAGCTGATGCTTTCCCTTCCTATCTACACCCCTACATGTCTACCCCTCAACCGCCTCACGAGGGTCAGTCTTGGTACGCAAGACCATCAAACGTCCCCGAAACTCAATTCCTCACGCACTATAGTGCCGGTCCAGAACGCTGGGGCTGTCAACCCGAAACACTGGTTGATCATCCACCAGTCCATCGACTCTATCTTCCGTCAGACGACAGTTATCTTCTATCACATCCTGCTGACGCCTCCTATCGCGCGATTCTTGCGCCCACTGATCCCGTCAAACTCCTATTACGACACCGCGCTTTAGTCGAACACCTTCGCACCGCCATTGGGTCACGTCGATTATTTGAACGTCATCTGATGCCCGTCATTGCAGGGTGGGGTGCGATGGTGCAATCTTTACCTCGTGATGAACGTGGGCTTTGGAGTGGCGCGGATGGCCTTTTTGAAGCAGGACTTATGTTTGCGATTGGTGCGCTCTCAGCGATTGACGCACGTGTGATCGGTACAACTATGGCCCCACAAGCTCGAGACGAATGGACGGCACGTGTACGTGTCGCGGCAGCCATTGCGGGCATCCTGAGTGACAGTCGTAAGCTTGCACAATTAAAGCTTGAAGCAGGCTCAGAGAACCCAGGCAACGGTCAGTTTGACGTCATTAGTCAATTTAATCCGTCTGAAGAAACAGCCTTACAGTTTGCTGTGAAGCATATCGGTCGAGTCATGCGATTAACGCGCTATACGCCCAAGAAGGCGGCAGGGCGTTTACCTACTGTTTCTGCTGACATCTTACGATTAGTTGTCCCTGTTGAAACCCTCAAGTGGTTAGGCGGCGCAGAATTAGACGACGGCGAAACGGTCTTAACGGCACTCAAAGCGGCGGTCACGTATTCAACGGGCTATACCGAAGCTGAACGCATGATTAGTGAAGCGGCTGCACGTGGTCGCGAATGGGCCACGAACCGTCGTAGTGCTGAAGCAGCACGCCGTGAAGGGTCAAGTCCCTTGATGCGAGGTTTTGCCAGTGTCTTTGAAGCGGATTTACGTCGTCGCGTATTGCATGGCAAGTGGCGACTGAATGACGGTGAATCGCCAATTGTTTGGGCTGAGGACGGGATCTATTTGGCGTGGCCTCGTACGTTCACAGAAATCACGGCTTCGGCAGAAGACAATTGGCTCTTTAGAGATGTGCCTGATGAACCCGATGTTGCTGCTGACATTTTAGCGTCCGCAGACATGATCTTTAGATCCGAAGCCGGGCACCCTGTTTGGATGACGGACGATCAAGCGCCGTGCCGACGTGGGGCTTGGCTTCGTGTCACAGATAGTCAAGGCTTTATTGCCTTAGCGCGTCGAGCAGCTGACAAGATTGGCGAAATTCTTCCTCAACCCTTAGCGCCGATCTTTGACAAAGACCTTCGCAAAGAAAACGATAGCAAAGCCGCATTGAAACCCATCTTTTTATGGCGGCTTCATGTGCCCGCATCGATGGTGGATGACGCTAGGCCACTATTTGACGCTGTTGAACGTATTAATAAAGCGAAGGTGGGTCAAGTCTTTACGCACCCGGAAGGCCTTTTTGTGCCTGAGATCCTTTTGCCAAGTGGCTGGTGGTTGGCACCCGGCGACGCAGAACCTGCGCTCGTAACAGTTGAAGCTCCTATGCACCCCTTGGTTGTCGTGCCACGTCGAAGTTACGCACGCAAAGTCTTGATGATGAATGAAGGCGCCAAGATTGCCTGTCAGTTTGATCCAGCGTCACGCAAATTGTCTTTAGAGCCTCACGTCTTAGAAGGCATTGTGATTAGCCACGCCTACCTAAAGCCCATTGGCCGTTGGCCGGGGTCAGGTGAAACCGAATTACCGATCCCGACGATCACAGACCTTAAAGCTTTGGATTTGGACGAACAGACGGTGGTAACTAAGGCGGTGACTGATGACGATGGGGACCACGATGAGAATAAGAACGTCAGCGCAAAGATGATGGAGATGGATAAAGAGGGCGCGTCAAAGCCTCAAGTAGATCAAGAAGATGACTTCGAAGACGGAGATGATGATTCAGAAGATGACGACGATTTCGATTGGCCCCAGGAGGATGATCAATGAAATGGACAGATGATAGTTCTAGTGGCGTTTCGTCGAAGCGCCTTTGCTCATGGCGACCTGCATTGGAAGGCATGAGTGCTATGGCTGGGTTTGCTGGGAGTATAACGACAGGCATGTTAGTGCCAGGCACATTCGGTGTGGCGGTGAGTAGTGCTTTGGGGCTATTTGCGACGGTACGCGCCGTTGGCGCAGGCGTGACGCTCGCTAAGCGCGTACCATTGGCAGGCTTTGCGCCAACATTTATCAATTACCCGATGCTAGTCAATCTATTGAAAACCAAAGCGTCAGGTAAAAAGAACTTCAAAATCAAACCGATTGGTCCCGCTTGGCTTGAGCGCTATGATAGGGCGACTAAAGCCCTCATGGGTGAAATGATTTTGGACGCGCGTCGAGAAGGCCCAAAGATTGATTCGCTTTGGTTGGGTCGAGGGTTTCAGTGGTTGCCACGTCACGCGCAAGCGCTTTATGAATTAACAAATTCACCTGTTGACCCCGTACGGTTACCTAAAAATGTTCGTAAAGTCTGTCGAATGCCCAATGCTTTGAGATCGGGCGACATTGGTAATCCAATTCTTCATGGCGTTGGTGCGCACGAAGAAGATGACCTTTTAAGGCCTCTGAGTAGCTTAGGGGGTGGCACCTTGATTGTCGGCACCACACAGGCCGGTAAAGGCGTGATGCTCACAAGCCTTATTGCGCAAGCCATCTTTCGTGGTGAACCTGTCATTATTATTGACCCAAAGAGTTCTAAACGTCTTCGTGGTGCTATTTGGCACGCGGCCAAAATGGCAGGGCGCGCGATGCCCTTAGAATTTCATCCAGCCTTTCCTGAACGAGGAGTCCGTCTTGATCCGTTAGGCGCTTGGACACGTCCGACAGAACTCGCGACGCGTATTGCGGCCGTCTTGCCGCCCGACAGTGGTGCATTCGGTAACTTCGCATGGATGGCTGTCAACGTCGCTGTTGAAGGGCTCTTTTATGTCACTGAACGTCCTTCGCTATTGAGCCTACGAAAGATTCTTGAAGGGGGCATTGACCGATTGCTCTCAAAAGCCCTTGCGATAAGCTTTGCTAAAGCCGGGATCGATAATTGGGCTCAACAAGTCGATGCGATGGACAAGCGTCAGATCATTCCGCCAGCAAGTACCGCGAGCGTAGAACTCACAGCAGCTGTACAACTCTGGGAACACACGGTCGGGAAAGACGTTGATGATCCAGGCAGCGCCGTGATCGGTGGCATGATTGCAGTCTTTAGGCATAACCGTGAGCACTACGCAAAAATTACTGCGTCACTCCAGCCCATTTTGTCGATGCTGACCGCAGGAACATTGGCTAAAAGCTTTTCGCCTGACCCCTTTGATCCGGACGACGATCGTCCAATTGTGACTGTCGAACGTGTTGTTGAAGCTGGCGACATTCTCTATTTAGGGCTCGACGCGTTACCTGATAGCACGGTGGCGGGCGCTCTAGGCTCCATCATTTTGGCCGACCTGACAGCCTACGCGGGTAAACGTTATAACCGAGGCGAGTCAGGGACTGACGTTGGTCGCGTCTCGTTATTCGTTGACGAAACCGCCAACGTCATCAATGTGCCGATGATTGAGTTGCTTAATAAAGGGCTTGAAGCTGGTATTCAAGTCACAGCAGCCATGCAGACCGTGAGTGACCTGGCAGCACGCTTAGGGAGTGACACACGAGCACGAATGGCCTTAGGGAACTTTAATAACCTCATCGCTTTGAGGTCTAAAGACCGTGTCACGCAAGATTTCATCTGTGAGACCTTTGGTAAAACCACGGTTTGGTCAACGTCAGCGGCATTGAGTTCGTCGGCAGACGGTTCGCCCTTGCCAGACTTTAGAGCATCTGTTACGAGAAGTATTTCTGGGACAAGAACTGAGATTGTGCCGCCCGATATGCTCGGCAAACTCCCAAACACAGAGTTCTTCGCAAGTGTCTCTGGGGGTCGACTCTATAAGGGACGTATCCCTATCTTGGTTGAAGAATTGCCAAATGACTAAAGACAAAAGGATTTTAAAGCGATGAACAGATGGATTCTAATCGGCACCTTTGTGGTGGTATTAGTCATGACGATGTGGTTACCGGCACGAACACCTGCTGAGGTCTTCGAGCGTCACCTAGTGGCAGATGCCTTGATGATTCGAGAAGGTAACAGGATTGCCTTACCAGAACTCACAGCAACCGTCTCTCACCAACTCTTTGAAGGGCTAGATGCACTCATTCAAGTGCCCATTGACTATCGAGTGAGACCCTATGGGGCTGATAGTGAAGTTGATGCATTCAATGAGATTGGTCGGGCTGCGGAGCGCTCTACGAAGACCGCTTGGGTAAGGTCTCTTAAGAGTTATACCTTGATGGCATTGCAGCGCTTGGCGATACTAATCACCGCAACGCTCGCGCTTTTGCCTTTGATTTTGGTGCTCTTGATTGATGGTTGGACGTCCCGACGAATTCGAGAAGCAAACTATCATGCGCCGCAACCTAGTCTTTGGACAGCTAGTCTAACAGGGCAGTTGGCTTTAATTGGTTTGGGTGTGATTCTTATCATTACACCTGGCTTTTCGCCCGTGTGGTATCCAGTCCTACCAATCGCGTTAGGGCTTTTGATGCGAATGACGATGGTGACGTGGCATAGGTTTTTATAAATTTGAAGCTGGTTTAATTGACGAAGGAACGAGAAATTCGGCGAGTATGATGATCGGGTTTCTCGTTCTTTTTTAGTTTTTAGAAAGGCTGTATTCAAGAACTAAGAGTGAGGATAAACGGTTCCGAGTTAAGGATTTATCTATCGAAAATAATGCAATGATAGTCTCATACAGAATGCCCGAACGGGAATCCTATTAGAAGAAGGGCAAAAAACGTCAAAAAACGGCTGAAAAGGGGTTTGGAACGTAAAAGGAGAGTCGTTAGAAGGGCGTTAGGAGAGCAGTACACCATACTAAAGCTGATTGAGAACCAACCGTCACCAAAACAAAAGCCGCGAGCTCTTTGGAGTCATCGCGGCTTTTTTGACATGCTATTGAGAATTAAATAAGCCCCGCAGCATAAAGCGGTAACTTTAAAATACCGTTCTTAATTGACGCTGGTCCATCACAGAAGAGCACTGCACGCGCTTTGGTCGCAGGACTTGTGGCTAATGCGCGTTCCAACATGGTACGTCGACCGCCGCAAGGCTTCACGTCAATCATCATGGCCGGCTCACCAATTTGATGAACAACAATCGGCACATTAAAGTTCATGGCATCGTTGTTGCAGTACGTGAAGTTTCTAAAGCGGTTATTGAGTAATGCCGCTGTGAGGTTCTCCATATAACCTGGGTGAATGTTCTGCCAACGGTAGTTATAGAGATCTCGGACGTGATCCATGCCAGAAAGCTGCATAAAGAGACCGGCATCGAGCATGTAGGCACGGACTTCAGTATCCAAGCGATGCTCGTCTAATGGTAAAACCGTAGGCTTCGCCAATTTGACATAACCGCTTCTTTCCATCCATGTGAGTACATCGGCACACTGCTGAACAGACGAAAAATCACCTAAGAGCGCCTGATCAAATCGACGATTGTTCTTCGCCATCTGGGGCGGCAAACTTAACATCGTGTATTTGGCAGCTTCTTCTGGAACGGGTACGTAAGTGAAGAGGTCTTTATGAATCGCTTCGATCGCACGACGCTGATGTAGCGGAATACTGGCAGGACTCTGGTACTTCACGAAGTCATGCACGACGGACGGGAAGCCCCCGACCAGGGCATAACGCAAATACATATCGCGTAAGCGCTGATCAAGGTCACTGTCAATATTCTTACCTTGCATCATGGCTTCACGAACGCTTTGCGTCAATTCAGGCGTCCAACGGAACTTTAAAGAAGAGTGTGCCCAAAGGAACTCTTCAAAGTCCATGGTGTACATACGGAGTTCAGCGACATGAGGGGCATTGACTTCAGGCGTGTTACGCGCACGCTTCATGTCATAGCATGAACTCGTTGCAATCATGTCAAAGCGTGGGTCACCGGCCAGATTTTCAAGGGCAGCTAAAACCTGGGGACAGTCAAAGAGTTCATCAAAGATGATGAGCGTTTCACCCGGGACAATCTTGAGCTTTTTGCACAATGTGCTAATAAACACATTGAGCATTTTGCTATTGAGCCCTTCATGAAAGAACTGACGATAGTGGGGATTTGAATCAAAACGGAGAATGCCAACATTTTTGTAGTTTTCTTTGGCAAAGGCTTCGATAGACGTCGACTTACCGCAACCGCGTGGCCCTTTCACAAAAAGGGTAGGGCGATTAGGCATCGCCTTCCACCGTTTTAAATCGTCGTCAATCTTTCGCTTAAACATTCTCTCCTCCGTCATGAAGTCTTCGCGTTTGAGTGATTGAAATAGATGATTTTAAAAGGATTCTTAGAGCTATTAAGAATCCTTATGCCCTGAATATTTTGGTATTCAAAGGGATACCCCTAATTGTAGGAATAATTCTTAAAAAATCAAGAGACTGACCGTCTGTTATCGATTCTCTTTGATGGTTTTTAAGCGTAATGACGCGCTTAGTTTAAAGGCCGCGGCTTTTTGTTCTAGGCATTCCAACAGAAAACCCGCATTCATCTTGTTTTATCTCGCGTCTCTTTATCATTTGTTGCGTCAAAAGGACAACCGTCATTCACCGTTTCGGCAAATGCGCGACAGATCGCCCAGAGAATCACGGCAAACGCGACGATAACGGCGATGAGGGCAATGAAATTCATGATGGGCACCTATCAATTGAAAGTTGAGCAATGCTAGAAAAATGAAGAGCTATGCCTTCAGATCCGATTATAGATGTCGAGTTCTAATAGGCAAAGAAATGGTGACGGCCAAATCGCCTCTCATCGAAGCACAACAAGGAAGTCATTGCGTACCCATACGGTGCTGAATACATCAACCAATCATCCGCCCTAACACCGCCGCCGTACCCACAGCCGCTAACACAGTAGCGGCCATCCCATTCTTACGACTAACCGCAATCGCTACCACCAAAGCAATCAAATGCACAGGATTTGTCGTAAAGAAAAAGGGTGCAGCAATCGCGACCAAGACGCAACCTGGCGCAGCATCCAATACCGCACGTACCTTGGGCGAAAGCGTACGGTCTTTCAAAAGCCACCAACCTAATAATCGTGTCGAATAGGTCGCTGCACACATCGCTAAGATGGCCAAAAACTCCACCCACGTTAAATGGAACCATTCACCCATCATTGCGCCTCCGAAGCCGTATCGTCACAAACCCACACGGTCGCTAAACCAGCGATTGCACCCAAGGCCGCAGACCAGGCAGCACCCAAAAAAAGACTCACGACACCTGCGACTAAACCACTGACGAGCCAAGGCAATGCCTTTTTGCGTCCTGGCCACATGCCAGACAAAATCGAAATAAAGATCGCCGGGAAGGCCATCGTAAAGCCCCAAAGCGTGAGGTCACCTAACCCTGTGCCAATTGCAGCACCAGCTAAAGCAGATGCCCACCACGTGACCCAAAGTGTCAACGCCACACCAAAATAAAATGGCACATTGAAGGCTTCAATATCGGTAGCACCAGCTTTACGACGCTTTTGAATGTCATCCATACTGAGCGCCCATGTCTCATCGCACATAAAGAAAAAGACCAAGAGTGTCTTAGGTAAAGAAAGACCCTTGACATACGGTGTGAGCGCGGCCGACAACATAATGTGGCGTGAATTAATCAACCACGTACTCATGGCAATCGTGAGAATTGGAGGTAGGGCACTCCAAAGCGCAATCGCGGCAAATTCGCTACCGCCAGCGTAATTAATGCCCGTCATCAAGCCCATACCTAAGGGACTCAGACCAGCATGCGCGCCCGTTGCGCCTAAAATGAGCCCAACAGGAATAAAACCAAACATCACAGGCACACTCGCTCGCATGCCTCTTAAAAAGTCGTCGTGAAGAAAAGCCATGGTGAATCAGTCACAAAAGAATGTGATCATTGTAACGAACGTAACGTGCGTAGACGGTGCCCTAAGCAAAGCAACGTAGACCAGCGAATCAACTTCAAGCTAAACTGAAACAAAAGAAAAATCCCCGCTGAGGCACTTAACCACAACGGGGATTTCGTTAAGGGTTTGAACGCGAGTTAGAGCGTTGCGAACCACGTAATGACAAGCGAGTTAATCAAGTCGATCAAGAAGGCACCGACCACACTCACGATTAACCAAGCACGTGGGCTTGAACCATACTTTTCTGCGACAGCTTGCATGTTGGCAAGGCCGTTAGCCGTGGCACCCATCGAGAATCCGATACCACCAACAGAGAGCATGACAGCGTCATAGGTACGACCAAAGCACGTAAAGAGGACAGCCCAGGCAAAGATGATCATCAAAACCGTCTGTGCAGCGAGGATAAGTAAGAGCGGCAAGGCCAAGTGCACGAGTTCATGAAGCTTCAAGCTGTTGATAGCCATCGTCACGAAGAGGACGAGCGTAATGTCAGCGACCGCATTCAGACCCTTACCATCTACACGATACTTGCCAGAGAAGTCACCGATATTACGAATGACCGTTGCGACAATCATCGAACCGATATAAGCCGGCAAAGTCATGTACTGGCCTAAGAAACTCGAGACGATCGTACCGAGACCCATGGCCAAGGCCGTAATCGACACAGCCTTCATGATTTCTTCGGTGAAGTGCGGCTTTTCAGAAGCGTGTTCTTCTGTCAAGTCGGTCTTCATATCGTCAGGAATATGAAGTTCTTCATCAGGGTTCTTAACTTCAGCAGGTGTCTTGACTTTATAGCGACGGATTGCCCATTCGCCGAACGGCCCACCAATCAAGAGCGCTGCAACCATACCAAAGGTAGCAGCCGTAATGGCGACAGCCGTACCGCCCTGGATGCCGTAGGTCTGTTCAAAGTAGGGACCAAAGGCCGCGGACGTACCCAAGCCACCCATCATGGAGACCGAACCCGCCAAAATGCCGTAGTGCGGATCAAGCCCCATCATGTCAGCAAGACCCATACCCAGACCATTTTGTAGGAAGACCAAGACCGTAACGGCAATCAAGAAGCCAAAAAGCAACTTACCGCCTTCTGTCACGACACGAAGGCTTGCCATCAAACCGATGGTTGTAAAGAAGGCAAGCATCAACACGGTTTGAAGTGTACTGTCGATTTGGAGACGCACCACGCCAAAATACTCGAGCGTCGACATGATGGCGGCAAATGTCATACCACCAACCACTGGGCTCGGGATCGAATAGCGGGAGAGAAAACCAATGCGGCCCTTAAGCCACACACCAAAATAGTAGGTGCAGACGGCGAGCGCCACAGCCTGTACTTTATCCACGGAAATCACCGGGATGGTAGAAGCGATGTCAGTCATAGTGTTGTCTTGCTTTTAAGTTACTTATTAAATCGAATGACGTTGATCCGACTAGCTCAATCAACGTCATTAGAAAAAGTGTATCAGTACGTATCCAAAATCTGTTCCTCTCTCTCTAAGGTGAAAGTCTGAGATCAGTCGACGTAAGACAACAAATCGGGTCATGCCTATCGGGAAAACTCTAATTCCATCCTGGTGTTCGGGGAAATCCTTCAGCTATTCGGATTACTACTTATCGTTAACTCGCATGACGATTTTGTAAAATGAACCAAAACCCCGTAATCAACCTAGCTTTTTTAAAGGAGCAATAAAAAAATGCCGCATAAGCGCGCCCTCATTGTGGTGGATGTACAAAACGACTTCTTGCCAGGCGGCCCTCTTGGGGTCAAAAGCGGAAACCGTATCCTTCCTGTAGTCGGCAACCTTATTGAGAACGGTCAGTGGGATCTCGTCGTCATGACACAAGATTGGCATCCTGCAGATCATGTTTCTTTTGCTTCGAACCATCCGAGCCGTAAGCCATTTGAAATGATTGACTTGCCCTATGGCTCACAAGTGCTTTGGCCAAAGCATTGTGTAGCCGGTACCGAAGGCGCTCAAATTGCTTGGGTGATCGGTACGTCAGGGGCTGACCTTGTGTTACGTAAAGGTCACGACAAATCGGTCGATAGCTATAGCGCTTTCTGCGCCGCCGATGGCCACTCCACTACGGGTCTTGAAGCCTATCTCAAGGCACACGAAATAGAAGAAATCATCGTTTGTGGGATTGCCACCGACTTTTGTGTGAGCTATACCGCGCTTGACGGTGCAAAAGCGGGCTTTAAAACGTCCGTTGTGATGGATGCGTCAGCAGCGATTGACACCAGTGGCTCATTAGCAACAGCGAGAGCCGCTTGGAAAGAAGCCGGTATTTGTGAAGTCTTAAGCACAGACTACGTTAAGCCCTTAGAGTAATAGGGCAAAAGACGTTAACTGACACGTCGCTCATAATTTTAGAGCGGCGTGTTTTTGTATCGAGCAACGGTGGCATAAGCGTTTTGGAATCCCATGATTAGGGTAATCGCGTAATTTTTTTTGTCCTCTCCCACACAAACGCTCTCTCAGATGCGATAATCACGCCATCTTTTCCATTCCATTTTTTCCATTTGTTTTAATCCAAGAGAAACACAATCATGGGTGGCTTTTTCGGTGCAGTCTCCAAGCGCGATATCGTTCTCGATACGTTCTTCGGGGTTGACTATCATTCCCACTTGGGTACCAAGTTTGGGGGCTTAACGATCTACGATGAAAAGAAGGGTTTTCAGCGTCAGATCCATAACATTACCAACACGCCGTTCCGTACGCGTTTTGAACCCGATATCGCTGATATGGAGGGTACGTCCGGGATTGGCTGTATTTCCGATGACGATCCGCAGCCCTTGTTGCTGCGCTCCCATTTGGGGTTATTTGCCATCACAACGGTAGGTCTCATCAATAATGCTGACGAATTGATTGAACGCTATTTCAGCAATAGCAACAGTCAGTTCCTCGCGATGGGTTCTGGAAATGTTAATGCCACTGAACTCGTGGGTGCTTTGATCAACCGTAAGCAGAGCATCGTTGAAGGGATTCGTTACGCGCAGGACGTCATTCAAGGTTCTGAAACGATCATGCTTTTGACGCAGGACGGCATCATTGTCGCTCGTGATAAGCTCGGTCGTTTGCCGGTCTTGATCGGTAAGAATGAGGACGGCTACTGCGTCTCCTTCGAAAGCTTCGTTTACCACAAACTCGGTTACGAAGACCACTATGAACTTGGTCCACAGGAAATCGTCAAGGTCACGAAGGACGGCATTGAAGTCTTGTCGCCTGCTGCCGAGAAGATGCGCCTTTGCGCCTTCTTGTGGACGTACTACGGCTATCCGAACTCCAATTACGAAGGCAAGAACGTTGAAGTGATGCGCTATAAGAATGGTCGCATCATGGCGCGTGACGCGATGGAAAAGGGTGAAATGCCTGACGTCGATATCGTCGCAGGTGTGCCTGACTCTGGCTTGCCGCACGGTATTGGCTATGCCAACGAATCGGGTAAGGACTTTGGTCGTCCGTTCATTAAGTACACGCCGACCTGGTCGCGTTCCTTTACGCCGACGAGCCAGAAGGTGCGTAATCAGGTTGCCAAGATGAAGCAGATTCCTGTGCCTGAACTCATTAAGGATAAGAAGCTTCTCTTGATCGATGACTCTATCGTGCGTGGCACACAGCTTCGTGAAACTGTCGACTTCCTCTACAACTCTGGCGCCAAGGAAGTGCATATGCGCTCTGCTTGCCCGCCGATCATGTATAGCTGCAAGTACTTGAACTTCTCGCGCGGCAATTCCGACATGGAACTCATTGCTCGTCGCGTGGTTCAGGATCTTGAAGGCGATGAAGGTCAGAAGCACTTGGACGAGTACTCCGATGCCAAGACCCAACGCGGTCAGTGCATGTTGAAGCGCATTTGCGAAGAAATGGGCTTTGACTCCTTAGGCTTCCAGTCGGTAGAAGGCTTGATCGAAGCCATTGGACTGGATAAGGACAAGCTCTGCACGTACTGCTGGACGGGTAAGGAATAATTCCTTAGTCCTCCCAATCCTAGAAGAAGGGCATCTGACTATAAATCAGGTGCTCTTTTTTATTACCATCGAAAGTTGAATAAGGATTCTCTTGGAATCCCGATAGGGTATGGAATCATCCAAAATAAATCAATACCTTATCCGATATTGTCAGCTTAAAAACGGCCATAGCCTGTGCCACAAGGGGAGCGGGTTATCGAAAACAGTCTTCAATCTTCCAAAGTTGGCGATAAATCCCTGTTCATTTTGACTGACAAAGTCGGGAGTCTGGAATTTTCGACCGCAGCTAATAAATGTGGTTAATCGTTACTGCGATTTCGTAGGTCGTTAACTTCTTAGCCATCAACTGTTCAACAGCGAACTCAAGGTACTGCAGTTGACTTTCTGGAATAGCTTCGACGAAATCGGAACCCTTGGCCATGAACAAGGCCTGCAGATAATGAACGTCTGCTTGGTTTGTAGGTTTAGCGTCATAGTATTTAACCTCCACCATGGTTTTTGCCACGATTACTGACGACTGCCTTTCTTCGCCCTTGGCAGGGAAGGGAGATTTGTGTTTCTGGCGGACGACACCGCTTGTACAAAAGTCCGCGTTGCGATCTCTACGGAATTTGGCGCGTTGGTTGGTATTTGGATCGCGTCTCCATTAATTGAGCAAAATAGCCCATGTCGTAGGCGCAGTTTTCGCTGACAGCTAATGAAAAAGAGCTAAAATTAGTGGAAAGGCTGTAAGATTTATCGTACATTAGAAAAAATCATGATCGTTAAACCGCTTCCTACATTTTCCAATTGGCTAAAAAAATTACGGGATAAACCTGCAAAGATTTGCATTGTTGAACGCATCTCTCGCCTTTCTTCAGGCCTTTTTGGGGATTCAAAATCTGTTGGAGATGGAGTTTCTGAATTATGAATCCATGTTGGTCCTGGCTACCGGTTGTATTACACGATTCGCCAACAACAAGTCATCATTTTGTTGGTCGGAGGTGACAAGAGCACTCAAACAACAGATATTGAAAAAGCTAAAAAACTCGCTAAGGAGATTCCATGATTGACATTAACCAACTTCCTGAGTTTGATCCAGCGGAATATCTTGAGGATGATGAGGATATCTCTTTATTCTTAGAGGAGGTATTTAAATCCAAGGATCCGCAACACATTGCCAATGCTATTGGTATAGTCGCACGTGCCCGTGGTATGAACGAAATTGCAAAAAAAAGCGGTCTCCGGAGAGAGTACCTTTATCAAGTTCTGAGCCCGAAGGGTAACCCAACGCTTTCTACGTTGATTCCTATTCTTGAGGCTCTAGATATTGATCTGACAGTTCGACACCACTCTTTAAGGCACGCTTAATTCCCTGATTTCTCAGGTATTTTTGTTGTGTCGAATAACTTGCCAATCGTAGGGCATCTGACTATAAATCAGGTGCTCTTTTTTTATTGCCATCGAATGTTTAATAAGGATTCTCTTGAAATCCCGATAGGGTATGAAATCATCAAGACTAGGTCAATACCTTATTTGACAAAAGTCGGTTCGCGTCTCAAAATGACCCTCCAACAGAGGTTATTGAAATAACACATATCGTCGGATGTTTATTCATGAGCAAGTTGAGAGCGTTGTAAACGCTTATTGATGTCCACTTTTTGTACATGAATTCAAAACATCAGCGAGTGATGAAACCTCACAACGGGCATGCTTTTCGTCAAAGTGGAATCTATTGTTAAGTCATGGCGCTATCCAACAACGATTTGAAATTTTTCAAAATACTTTTTGAGACGCAATCCTTATCTCAAACAGCTGAACGTATTCCTATTTCGCTTTCGAAAGCCAGTCGCGTCCTTTCGCACTTGCGTTTACATTTTCATGATCGCTTGTTCATTCGCGCTGATCAGCGCATGTGCCCAACGATGCGCGCCCGTGAGCTCTATCCTGAAGTGCTTGAAGCCATCAAGGTTATGTCGCGCTTGGAAAGCCCATCTGAATTTCATGTTGAACGGATTCACCGAGTTTTTTCCATCGGAGGGCTAGACAACTCGCTCTTAACCTATATCCGACCAGTACTCGCAGAACTCAAGGCACGTGCACCAGGTATTCGCTTAAATTTTCACTCTCTCACGCCCAATCTTTACGCCGATTTGCAACAAGGACGTATTGATATGGCGATTTATGCCACCAGTGAATCTTATCCAGGATTTTCAAAGCTGCCATTTTGTGAAGATACGTATGTCTTTGTCGCAAAGAAAAGCTCGACGTTTGCCCAGCGTATGGCTAAAGGCGAAATTCTTTCAGAAGCTGAACTTTGTCGACATCAACAGGTACAAATCACTTTACCAAAAGCGTCGTCCGATGATAGTGGTCTAGTGCCTTTTATTGACCATGTACAGAATCCCGATGATGTGCCGCTTGTGTGTGCACCTTACTTTGTGACGGTTCCGCTTCTTTTAGATGGTGATGAAACCACTTATATCCCGTTTCAAATGGCGCATGTGCTTTCGCAAATGACGGATTTAACCATTCTTGGTCGTCGCAAATCCGGGATCGTTTATGCGCCTTCACTCATATGGGCAGAACATGCTACGCAAGATTTAGCACACCAGTGGCTGCGAAGCTTCCTCATCGATCGAATCCAAAAACATATGCCTAGCATAGACAAAGTACCCGTTCTGAAAAGATAGTATTCCATGTACACGCTTAGGCCTACTCTTTCAGGCAAGTTTCACGGAATGAAAAGTGAAATTCGCACATTGACAGTCTTCCGTGACCATAAGCACCCATAGAAAAATCGCTTCTTCAAAACTAGACTTCTTTCATCAAACCAAACGACCAAGGTTTGAAACCAAATCAAAAGGAGTTTACAAATGAAGATGTTCAAGAGAACGCTACTCGCCGCCACGCTCATTGCGACCTCGATGGGTGCTATGGCGATGGGTGGCAGTTCGGGTCCTGCTACCAACTACATCATGCAGGGTCACATTGGTGAAATCATGATGAATCCGTACGGCATTGCGCCTCTTACGGCAATTATTCGTGACGGCGGCTATGATTTGTCAAATGTGACAGTGAAAATTCTTCCGAAGCCTAATGGCGCACCGCTTGAGTACAAAGTTTCTAAGACCGAATTGTTGACGCATGGCGGTATTCCTGTTTTCGGTTTGTATCCTGACTATGTCAATAACATTGAAGTGACCTACACGCGTTCTTTGCGCGGTAAGTCCGAAACGTTCACAGACCAGATCCAACTCTATGCACCGCCCACGTACACTGAAGTCGCAGGTATTAAGGCAGAACGTCATGCGCTGTTTGGTACTGAGGTGAAGAAGGTCGATCCTGAATTTAAAGATCGTCTGTACTTCGTGAATAACATTGCGGAAAAGTCTGGCATCGGCACGCGTGCTGTGTGGAATAACCCTGTTGGTGGTGCTTTGCAGTGGAACTTCTTCCCGCAAAATGCCATTATCGATACGGCTGGTGACATTCGCTGGTACATGTTTGCTAACCCGATCTATGACCTTCGTGACATTTACAAAGCCGGCGTGATGATGGGCTTCAAGCAAAATGACGATGGTCTGATCACTTGGGGTTATGGTCAGCGTTATGTGAAGTACGACATTATGGGTCGTGAAGTCTTCAACCGACTTTTACCGTTGCGCTATAACGACTATTCTCACTCGATGGACGACGCGCAAAACGGCAATTATTTCTTGCGTGTTGCTAGCTCGAACTACATTCGCCCAGACGGTAAGCATGTTCGCACGGTTCGCGACGTGATTATTGAAGTTGACGAACAGGGTCACGTGGTTGATGAATGGCGCTTGCCCGATATTCTCGATGTTTACCGCTCTAATGTGCTGAAGGTGCTTGACCAGGGGGCTGTGTGCCTTAACATTGACGCAAGTCAGGCTGGTAAGACGTTAACTGCCGAAGAACTTTCGAAGGCTGAAGAATCTAATGACTTCGGTGACATCGTAGGGACGGGTGCTGGTCGTAACTGGTTGCATGTGAATTCGGTGGACTATGACCCTGAAGACGACTCGATCATCATTTCGTCTCGTCACCAGTCTGCCATTATTAAGATTGGTCGCGACAAGCAAGTGAAGTGGATCCTTGGTTCGCCGGAAGGGTGGAAGGGTGACTTTGCGAAGAAAGTCTTGAAGCCAGTTGATAAGAACGGCAAAGCCATCAAGTGTGAAGGCTCTAAGTGTGAAGGTGACTTCGACTGGACTTGGACGCAGCATACGGCCTTTAAGATCGATGAAAAGAGTAAGGGCAACATTATTTATGTGTCCGCGTTCGATAATGGCGATGCCCGTGGCATGGAACAACCACCATTACCCGACATGAAGTACTCTCGCGGTGTGATCTATAAGATTGACCAAAAGAAGGGTACGGTCGAACAGGTCTGGGAATATGGTAAAGAACGTGGTCATGAGCTCTTCTCTGCTGTGACCTCGCTCGTAGAATATCAGGCTGACCATGATTCCGTCGTTATGTACTCCGCGACGGCTGGTGCACAGTATGACCTTAAGACAGGCGCATTCGCATCAGCACCGAACCCGACAATTATGGAATTCCGTTGGGGCGAAACGACGCCAGCCGTAGAAATCCAGTTGAAGGATTGTACAGGCTACCAGGCTTGGCCATTCTCCTTAAAGAAGGCTTTCGGTCAAGAAATTAAAGCTGGTAAATAATTTATCTCCAGGGCTTTGAATGAAGCCGCGCCCCGTTAAACAGGTTTGTTTGATGGGGCGTTTTTTATAAGAAAAGAGGGGATAATTTAAATCGACCTAACGACCATTGTGGTGAAGCGTGAAACGCTTGAGAGCCTAAACATCACCTAAGTGATATCTTTCAACTAACCTCTCTTACAGGCCGACACATTTCTTTTGTTGGAAATTTGCAACAACCAACACAAATACTCAGACATTTGGTAAAAAGTCATGTATATTTCTTTCCTATTGACTGAATGAACGTTCATTCAGAATTAAACAATCAAAACTTATCAAAAGACTTATTATGAAGACCAAGCTTCTCTCCGTTTGCGCCGTTGCTGTTGCCGGTGCTTTTGCCGCTGCCCCTGCTGCCGCTGCTTTCTCTGGTTCTGTTGGTTTGGGCGTTCACGCCTATGACCTCGGCTATAAGGACACCGACGCTGTTGTGTATCCGATCCCGGCTGTTGACGTTGAATCCGAACACTTCTACTTCAAGGGCTTGGAAGCTGGTGCTTTCCTCGTGAAGACGGATCGTCATCGTGTGATGTTGGGTGTGTCCTACATGCCCTGGTCCTTTGACGCTTCTGACTCTGACGATGCCAAGATGAAGCGCTTGGATGACCGTGACGCTAGCTTCTTTGCTAACGCCACCTACACGTTTGACACGGGCTTTGGCCTTTTGTCCGCTAGCCTCGGCGCTGACATCTCTGGCAAGTCCAAGGGCATGATGAGCGACGTTTCCTTCATGAAGCGCTTTGCTTTCGGTCAGTTCGGTATCACCCCGCAGGTGGGTGCCATCTGGACGAGCGAAAAGTTCAATGACTACTACTATGGCGTGAGCCACGCTGAAGCTGGCCGCTCTGGTATCGACGCTTACTCCGCTGACGCTGGTATCTCCCCGTACGTTCGTTTGATGGGCGACTGGCAGATGGGCAACAACTGGTCTCTCTACGCTGAAACCACTGTTCGCGCCATGTCCAAGGAAATCAAGGACAGCCCGATGGTTGAAGATGATGCCGTGGTTGGCTTCGGCGTTGGCGTTTCCTATCGCTTCTAATTAGCCCATCGAATCCGATGGCTGAGTGTGCCATATAAGCACATTCGCAGTCCTGGCCGTGCAGCGTATACTGTGCGGCCTTTTTAATTCAAAGCAAAATAAGAAACGTCTTTCGCTTTTTGACTTAATTGACATAAACCGTCTAAGTAAAAAAGCCCTGAGCATAGATCTCCATTCAATATTTTCACGAACGAAATCAGCACCGCAACAGCCCGGTCGCTATCACCATTGCCCAATACCACAAATGCCAGGCATTCTCATCAATCTTCGTGAAGCCGAGGGCAACAATGCAGAGCTTACCGCCGAGTACTCATAGCAGAACTGAAACCCACAACCAACATTGTGACTTCAAGCACGTCCTTATAGGTTTAGCTGTTCACGAAAAAACCGTGGCCGTTTGCAGTGAAACGATCGCCAAACTCTAAGCCCAGAACATCCAAAAATTAAAGCCCGACCAGTCAAAGAGACCAATCGGGCTTTCTTCCGAAACTCCCGGGTCACTAGATCTACATCAGCATGAGATAGATCAAATAACAGAGAAATAAAAGCAAACACCCCTTGAAACTCTTGCGTTTAGCCACGGTTTAAACGCAAGAGTTTTTATTTTGTGCTAAACTAGATACATATGTTGTAGTAGGTATCTATCATGGCAAAAATCACGGACTTTCAAGGGAATCAGTGGGGCTTGATGGCGTCAAAAGACGCTATGGGGCGAACTTATGTGCGCGCTTATC
>CALEAW010000053.1 GCA_937943605.1 uncultured Sutterella sp.
GAGTGCTTCTTTTGTTTGGTGGGTGTCAAGTATTTCATAGATGGTCTCCGGTGTTTGCTGCCCTTCAGGAGCTGACCATCTAATTAAATAACAAGTATTCGATTCAATTCATAACAAGAACGCCACGCGCTCGTATGTCAATTGATTTGCCAGGGAATCTTCGTTTTGATCGAACCATCAAGGTCGTCTATGAGAACGGTGAGTTATTTTTGCATATTCCTCATAAAGTCACGGTACGACCGTTATCTAACGTACCTCAGGTCTCGCTACCTAATGGAAAGTCAGCGCTTTACGCCGTTGGCTTAGACATGGGGGCTAGCGAAGTCTATGTAGACGATAGCGGTAACAAGTTTGGTACCAATCTTGGCAAGACCTTGTGGGACTTTGCTCTGACATTAGACAAAAAGCTCCGTGAACGAAATAAATTCGAGACGGCCTATCGTCTTACCAAAAATACAACGAAGAAGAGGAATATCAAGCGATGTAATTTAGGTAAGAAGGTCTGGGATGACAGAATTAGGCGATATCGTGAAACGCTCAAAAACATCGTCAATCACGCTATCAATCAAATCTTTAAAAACAACCCTGCCGATGTCTATGTTATCGAAAAGTTTAGTAATTCTTTCTCTATGAAAGGTATTTCGAAGAAAACGAGACGACTGTTATCGGTATGGATCCGAGGCATTATTAAAGAACGTCTTGAGTTTAAGGCCGGTGCGCGTGGTGTATGGATCATTTGCGTACCCTCAAGCTATTCATCCCAACGTTGTCCTATCTGTGGGCGCGTACATCGTAGCAATCGAAACAAAGATAATTTCGAGTGTGGTCATTGTCATTATAAGGCGCAAAGTGATGAAAATGGCGCATTGAATTTGTTGCTCGCTGCTCATGAAACCAAGATTAAGAAGGGAATGGATCGATATAGTGTAAAAGCAGTTTATCGAAAAGAGTATGAAAAGTTTTGCAAAAAGAGTAAGCAACAGCCTCTGCCGGCATAACTTAAAAAACCGTATTTATACGCATACACATTAGTAACGAGTGATATATAATTACGTCAGCTACACCAACGCTTATGGCTGTCACTGCGAGGCGTCTCACGACGTCTTGGACGATTTGGCAACAATGGGAATGCCGCAAGGTGTTTACCGCTCAGTGTCTTATTGACTTCGGTCTTTGAGATTCTCGCGCTGAGCTGAACGTCACACTGGCTTACTTGATGGTTTCATTAAGGATGTCAGAAGGTCATATGTTGAGTGCTTGTTGCAAAACAAACACTTGACTCTTTGGGAGTTCTATTGACTTTTGTCCTTAGAGCGCTCAATGAGCGTAAAACGCGTAGGTAGAAAAGGGAGCAATCTCTTACCGTTCCGACGCAGACTTCGTTCCTTGCGAAGATTGGGTTATCTCAGTCTACGTAATGAGAACCGAGGCACTCTTGGGTGTTTACTCTCGAGTGTTTAGGTGACGTGAACAAGAACAAAACCGCTTTGTGAAGGTGTGGTTTCTTAATTGATTTCACAAAGACAAATGATGCTTTTGATGCTATTCAGGCGTTTTAGTTCCAGATGGTAGATTTAGCAGATTTTGAGGAACGGTATCAACATTGGCTCTGATTGAACCTTGGTGACACCCTTGTTCGACTATTTGGCCTTCTGCGCCTCAGTTTCAGGCAATGGATTTTTACGAGGCCGCCCTCGCGGACGCTTTGGCTTTGCGCTCGCAGGTTGCTTAGGTTGGAAGATTGGCACGCCTTCGTGATCCGTTTCTTGAAGGAGGTCCGCAATCGTCACGCTTTCTAAATACTGCCCGACGGCATCTGAGAGCCCTTGCCAAAAGCGAGTCGTTGGGCAACGCGCTTGGCGATCACATTCGCCCGGTGAATCAACACACGTTATGCTCGAAAGTGCCATCTCTGTCGAGCGAAGCACATCGGCCACCGTAATCTTGTTAGCGGGTCTCGCTAAGCGATAGCCGCCAGCCGGCCCTCGTACGCTTTCGAGGATCTTGTCGCTAATCAAAGCTGGCGCGACCTGTTCAAGATAACGCCACGAGATGTCCTGACGATTGGCTGCTTCTCTAATCGAAATAAAGATGCGGCCACGGTGCTCCATCTGACCTCGCACAATGTCTTGCGAGGCCACTTCGACAACAAAGCGTAGGGCATATCGACTGCGTGTCGAAATCTTGAGCCAACTCATTGACGAGGCGTCCTAATGATGTGAGAAGGCGCTTCCATATCCGTCGAACGGAAGGGACTAATGTCAATCCCGCCTCGACGCGTGAAGCACGCAAAGACCGATAAGCTTTCAGGAGCCAAACGATTCATGATGTCAACAAAGATCTGTTCGGCACACTGCTCATGAAAGCCCTGATGACGACGGTACGAAACGATATAAGCCAACATTGCTTGGCGATCGATCTTACGACCACGATACTGAATGATTAAAGACGCGTGGTCGGGTTGCCCCGTCACCGGGCAGCGAGAGCGTAAGAGATTAGACGACAACGTTTCTTCAACCACTTCGTCACCTTCAGCCAATGCCAAAAGGCTCGCATCAGGTTCATAGGTCGAGCAGGTCAAATCTGTCACTGCTTCTTCTAAGAGAAGACCGGGCACCTTTTCAACGGGATGAGCCCAAACAGAGAGCGGCGCAATGTGGACTGCCACTTCGGCACCGACACACTTCGAGACGTCACGCTGAATCAAAGCGGCAGCTTCTTCAACCGAGTTAATCACCGTCTGCGTCAAACTTCCGATATAGAGTTTGAGGGACTTCGATTCGACGATAAAAGGACTCATCGCCGGCACATGAATTTCGCCAGCTGCCACAACAGGCATGCCGTTAGCATTAATCCATGTGATTTCATAGAGGCGCCAAATGTCAACCCCTTTAAAGGTATGAACGCCCACCACGTCACGACCAAGCGAACGCGGAATCGGCGTCAATAACTGAGGACTATAAGTATCGATATATTCCGTGCTCTTACCGAGCATCGTATTGGATGGTGCACAAGCAGACATCCGAGCCTCCATGCAATAAAACTACTGATCTGAGCATTATAGAGGAGTAGAGTGGTCGGCTCACGGGCGATGCGTTCGGTTTCGAGTCAGGCTTAGCCAATACCACTGCTCACGACATTAAGCGTCGTTCCCACGGCTAGGATGAGGCATATCAAAGGCAAGTAGTCCAAATCTCGCAATGATAAAAGGATCAACACCATGCCCCGCCATCTTCACAGTAAGAAACGCGCCACAGCGTTAGCTAAAGCCTCAGGCTTTGATAAGGCTCTTTCACAAAACAAGTTTTATGAAGGCCACGACGTGTTTCTAGCTGCCAACGAGTCAGACGATGTTTTTGCGATGATCAGAGGTTGGCCAGAGTACATCTTGGTAAATGAAACAACGGTTCGATGGGCCACGCATGACGAAATAGTAGCCATCATGGACATGCCAAATCCACGACAAGATAAACCGAAGAGGGAGTAACAAGAAAAACGAGTAAAACAAAGGGCGTCCTCACCGAAGAGAAGCGCCCTTAGCGAGATGGGTCGAGTAAATCAGGCACTCAACCCTCCGACGGTCAAAGCCCAATTACTTGGCGTTGAGCTTTTCCTTGAAATTGCGAGAAGCCGTGAAGCGAGCACCACGGGAAGCCGGGATTTCAAGGGCAGCGCCAGTGTGCGGGTTGCGACCCGTACGGGCAGCACGTTCAGAGACGCTGAACGTACCAAAGCCGATGAGACGGACGTCGTCACCCTTTTCGAGGGCTTCCATGACAACTTCGCTGTAGGCGTCAACGAGCTTAACCACGTCAGCCTTCTTAAGTTCCGTCTTAGCCATAAGGGCATTGACAAATTCTGTTTTGTGCATTTTTTATTCTCCGAGAAAGATCGTTGTCGATCTCATGAAGGTGGCCGTCGGCGGCTCCTTTAAAAAGTAAAGGTTCTCCTCACGCCAGCCAGAATAATGTCAACCTAACACCGTCGCCTCTTCGTCAGGCTTAGCCATTATCAGCAATGCCGTGAGCGAGAGGAAATAACAGTGCGGTCAACGAAATATACGGCAGAAGTTGATTTTATCTCCATAAGGCAAATACCCTACCTACTTAGGGGTATTTTTAAAGCGATCATAGCTGATTTCTATTAGCTTCCGCCTTTGATAGCTCTCACTTAAATTGATCACGCGATATTTGTGAAAAACGCCTTGCCTCAGAGGGTTTCTCGCGTTGCTAGCAAACTTTGGACACAAATCAATGCAAGTTTATAAAAAACGTCTTCCCAGAGCTAAAACAAAGAATTTGCCTCCTCATTGATGTCAATCAATAAAAAAGCAAAAAATTTTGTATTGACCAAGCCACACGAAGTCCCGAAAGCTCAAAACAGACAGTCTCAGCCACTCACAAAGTGACGTCACATAAAGCAAAATCAAGCGCTTATCACGATTTTGGTCGCATGAAATGTTTCGGATTAAAATGGCTAGATTAGGAGATAAATGTATGGCAACACCCAAGAAAAATTCGCGTAATCAAAAGCCCAGTCGTCGAGGCCGTGGTGGGGTATCCAATGCCCCGAAGGGGCCTGCGCACCCAGGCTTAACTTTGGCGCAAGTCCTTGAAGACACACCGCTTGAAGTCGGTGCGAAATGGTTTGCGATGACCCCGGATGCCCTAGAGGCTGTCTTAACTGGCAAAGCCCCTATGACTAAAGAAATGGCTGATATTGCCGGAGCTGTCTTTGGCACAGGTGCTGCACCTTGGCTCATGATGATTGAAGCCTATCAAGCTGAAGTGGCGCGTCTCGAAGCAAAAGCCCAAGAAAAAGCTGCCGCAAAAGTAAAGATTGCTCAATAAACAGCCACATACAATCAGCCGTCACATCAGTTAATGACGCCTTTGATCCGTACAACCATCGATTACCAGGTAAGGAAAAGATTGGCTATTGGTGATGTCGTTACTAACCATGTAACACATAACCCCCAGTTATGAATCAGATGCCGATTGTATTCTGAGCAAATTGCGTAAGCGAATTCGTCCAGACAAAACAGGAACGCCTGGATAGTCGATAGAGTCACAACTAGCCTACGTATCTATTTGTAGCAGTTTTTACTTCCTAAAGTTTCTAAGCTACTTATACAGTCCTTAACAGTAACTAATAGACCATCAATCCCAAAAAAAGACCGAGGGTCGTCGAAAGCCATCGGTCTTTTTTACTTGAGTCCGACCGGTACGCTTTGATAATGGCAACTTCGCCATAAAGTTCATCTTTATCGCTACAAATTCGAATAAAGATTAGGAGAAATCAAACTTCTCATAGAAGCCCGCTACCACAATACGAAGAAACTTTGTCAATTTACAAACGACATTTTTTGCTTTAAAACAACAAAACTTCAAGTTCAATGCACGTAATTTTTATTTGACTATGTCGTGCATAGGACAGCAATTTAGGTCATTGGGGAGTTTAAAGGTTTGTTTAATCGTGATACATTAAAGATTACAATTTGACATATAAGAGTTATCCCTCATCTATAGCGAAGCTGAACTATACAAAAATTTAAACACCGATTTATTCAAGTCTGTTTGGAGTACATCATGAATAAAAAAACTGTTTTATGTCTCGCTGTATGTTCTGCGCTTACAAGTATCTATAGCGTCGCTAATGCAGAAACACGGCCTTCGTATTCAACATCACATGATTTCGTTGATCTTGTCTTTGAAAACAAAGCTGCCCCTGAATCCAGCAAAGAATATTATGGCGGTGCTCTTCAACTTGCTGCACCCCAGAATAATCCTTCCGTTACTTGGAAAATCAGCAACACGACATTTTCAAACAACACTGCTGGATTCGTCGGCGCTCCTAAAACGGGCAACGACATAAATTGGTCTCATGGTGGTGCTTTATTAGTTGGCGGTGGTACAACCACAATCGATGGTTCGACTTTTAAAAACAACTCCGCTGGCCAAGGTGGTGCAATTTCTCAATTACACTATCGTCCCAACAAAAAAGAACGGCACTGACACGCTCATTCTAAAAAATTCGAAATTCATCAATAACCAGGCTAATGCCGGTGGTGCCATATCTATGATGCGTGACGTGGCCATCACCAACACCCAATTCATAGGCAACACGGCTATCGGCGACACGGACGGAGGCGGTTCGCTTTTTATTGGCGCTGAAAGTAATGTAACTATCACCGACTCGGTTTTTGATGGTAATAAATCCAAAACGTCTACAGGTGGTGCTATAGCCACCCGTCAAGGGGACCTTGGCAACAATAAAGATGCCAAGCTAGAAATCGTCAATACCGTTTTCAAAAACAATACGGCCTTAGGTGAATACCAGGACTCTCTAACTGAAGAGCAGAAAAAGACGTACGTTGGACGTGGTGGCGCAATTCAGAACAGCTTCTATAGCAGCAAATCTGACCCTGCGAGAGTCACTATTACTGGTTCTACTTTCGAAAACAATCAAGCCATTTTAGGCGGTGCAATTCTCAATGAATATAAGGGTAAGGTAGCTGACCAAGCCAAAAAGTCCGCAGCAATTGCTATTAAAGATTCTACCTTCATCGGAAACTCAGCAACGGAAGCTGGTGGTGCCATTTACAACACTGAAGGCAGTGAATTGCTATTTAGCGGCACAAACACCTTTAGTGGCAACAAAGCAAAGGGACAATCTAACGACATCCACAACGATGGTGCCATCATTGTGAACGGTTCCCTGTCTCTGGACGGCGGCATTACAGGCAAAGGAACTGTCGAATTGAAGGACAAGTCAACCTTGATCGTAAAAGTCGGTGTTGATCAAGCAAATTCCACATTCATTGCAAACAGCGTGACGGTTGGTAATAATGTTGGTCTCAACCTTCGTTTTGCTCCTGGATATGACGGCGTTTATACGCTTGCTGAAACAATTACAGGCGAATTTAAGCTTCCTGCAGACAATGCACTTTTTGACATCACCGCAGTTGAAGGTAAGAATAACTCGTTCACTGTAGCCAAGAAGTCCGCCTCTGAAATTGCCCAGTCCACAGGCGGCTCACTTAATCAGTCCGCTGCTCTTGAAGCTATCATCTCCAAGGATGCATCCTCAAGTAAAAACGAAAAATTTACTGAGATTGCGTCATCGATCACTGACAACATTCAGTCCAACGACCCTGCAATAAAACAAGCTGCCCTTGATGCTGTTACTGCACTCTCAGCCGATGTAGCACCTGTTGTTACGCAAGTTCAAACTGATGCTGGGACACGAGTATTTTCTGTTGTTGCCACTCGTATGAACGGTGGCGTCCAGGGCATGGCCTCAGGTGACGTCTTGTCTAATTCCGCACTATGGGTACAGACAACAGCTGGCCGTACAAATATGGACGACACGTCAAAAGCTAAGGGTTACGACGCAGACACTTATGGCTTCGCCATGGGTGCAGAAGCTAAATTAAATGACAGCACTTTAGCCGGCCTTGGTTTTGCGTATAACAACACCGATGTCGATGGGTTCCTTCGCACGACAGAAGTTGATGGGTATACTGCCTTTATCTATGGAGAATACAACCCCTCTAATTGGTTCATCAACGGCATAATGTCTTACACTTGGTCCGACTACGATGAAACTAAGAATGTTCTTGGTACCAATGTCGTTGCTAAGTACGATGTTGATACCTTGGGACTGCAAGCCATGACTGGTTATAAATTCGAGTACTCCAAGGTCGCATTGACACCTGAAGCCGGATTACGCTATTTCCGAGTCAGTCAGGATAGCTATACCGATGATGCAGGTACGAAGGTTGCCGGGAACGACGAAAACATCCTCACTGGTGTTGTTGGTGCACGCGTTGGTACGGCGTTCACAGCCACACCCACGGTCACTGTGCGTCCTGAATTCCGTCTTGCAATGACGTATGATCTCTCTGAAGCAGATAACAAGTCGTTCATCACCCTTGCAAATGGCGCAAGCTACGCAGTTGAAGGTGAATCGCTTGACCGCTTTGGCATTGAAACTGGACTGAGCGCTGCTGTTGAAGTTGGCGATAATGTCGAATTATCTCTCAGCTATGAGGGCACTTTCCGCGGTGACTATAAGAACCACATCGGTCTATTCAACGCCAAATATAAGTTCTAATCGTTTAGCCATACTAGGAGTCTAGAACTCCTTAATATCCAACCGATCAAAGGCGGTCTAACTGGTTTAGGTCGCCTTTTTTATAGGTACGTTTCATGTTGCTTTTCAACCAAAGCAAATTGCAGATTTGCATAATCTCATGTATCGGATCGTTCGCAATTTTGGGTTGCGTAACCCCCATTAAAATTCCGAATGAGTTTTCGGAAACAAATATTCAAACAGACACTTTTCAAATCTTCAGCTACTCAAAATTAGCCAATTCCACCGATTTCGTTCGCGTTTACATTGAGGGGGATGGTTATGCCTTTAATGCCCACGGTCGCCCATCTTCAGATCCAACACCTAAAGACTCACTCGTACGCCGTTTGGCTTTTGGGGATCCTCATCAAAACGTGATTTATCTAGCTAGACCATGCCAATACGTAAAGAACGATCCCAATTGCAAACCCTCCATTTGGACTAATGAACGCTTCTCGAAAGATGTCATTCAAGCAGAATTACAAGCTATAACTACTTTAATTGGTAATAGACCAATCGTACTCATTGGTTTTTCTGGGGGTGCCCAAGTGGCAGCTTTGATGAGCACAACAAGTGACCGCTTAAAAGTCAGAAAAATAATAACTATTGCTGGCAATCTAGACCATCGCAGGTGGTGCGAATCGCATAATCTACCGATTTTGAAGGGTTCTTTAGAACTTAGCTACTACAAAGATGCCTTTTTAGCAATACCACAAAAACACTTTATCGGAGAATTAGATAAAGTTATTGATCCGCAATTATTGGTCGACTTCGTTGGAAATAAAACGAGCGTTCGATGGGTAACTAACGCTACTCATCATAAAAACTGGGAACCCGTTTTTAAGGAAATTTGGGCTGAGAATTAAATCGCCTCTGTGCATCGATAAGTTTTCAAAGTCGGACTTGCTACATATATTTATCGTTGTTTGTCGGTAGACTTATCTGTCTTGGGTGCTTTCCAGTCTTCACCCTTAAAGAGTCGAATCACCTTCCAGTTCACAACGAACATAAGCGTGATCACAGCTAACGCTTGACCAGTAAGCCCCACATAATAGGCCGTCGTACGCGCTTCAGGCTTGCCGTAATAAGCGTTAAAGAATTCCTGAAGGCTTAACCCTAACGTGTTGGCGTGGGCAATAAAACCAAAGAGCGCCACGGCATAAAACATGATCGCCACAGAGACTAGAAGACGCTGAATGCGCCACTGATAACCCACGATGCGACCGATCAAAAGAACGATCACAGGGATCAAGAAGGGGAAGGCAATTACAGAGGTACCAATCAGCCAATCGAGCATAGTGACAAAAGAAAAGCAAGGATCAAAAGTGCATGGATCTTAGCACGATTGTTCCTTGCTTCAGAGTGGCAGGGCGAAGGTTTTTCGCTTTAAAGCGAATTAACGCACCAAAAAGAGCGGTGTTTCGCAAAGAGTTTCAACGCTCAAAGCGGTCGAACCCACTAAAGAAGCCACCAACATGCTGTAGCCATGGCTACCCATAAAGACCATGTCAATGGGACGCTGCTCACAATAGGTGGCAATGCTTTCACCCGGTTCACCATAAACCGTCACCGTTGTAGTTTTCATCCCAGCGTGTTGCAAAGTGCTTTCTAACAAGGCACCCACGGTACCCGCGACAAAGGGACTGGTTTCAACCGTGCCTTCAGGCTTGTCGGCCGTCGCCTTTTCAACGTGGATCAAGTCAAACTGAGCACCCGTCTTAAAGTGATCCATGTTCGCCTGCATGAAGGCCAACACACGACGGCTCTGATCAGAGTCGTCAACGGCAATGGCCAAATAATCCATCGGTAAGATGGACGGCACTTCTTCACGAATCAAGAGAATAGGGCGATGGGACTCGTGGACAACTTCTTGAGAAACTGAGCCTAATAAGAGACCGTCAAAACTTCCCTTACCCGTCGTGCCCATAATCACGAAATCAGCCTTATAGGCGTCAGCGGCCTTGACGATCGTTTCAGCAATGGGACCCACACCATAGGTCACCGTGACTTTGTCAGAACGATTCGGGAAAATATCGTCCACCAAACGGAAGACTCCCGCTGCTTCTTCACGATAGAACTCATCTTCGGTTTGCGGATTAAAGGCCGTCATAATGCGCGCTGAAGCTGCTTCAAGCGCAACAAAAAGACAAATCTCAGGGTCGTCCCCCAAGAAAGCAGGCTGAGCAGCCACATAGCGTACAGCATTGAGGCTACGTTCAGAGCCATCAATCGGAATGAAAATTCTCATGGTATTGGTCCTTTTTATTCTGCCTTGGTCCGAGGCTTTTTCTCATACATCTAATTTAATGATATGAATAACACGGCCATTCGTTGCAAGCTAGATGCAAAAGTTGATTAAAGCGCTTGATGCGTATCAAAAAACTCGCAAAAGCCTGACAAGAAGCGACTTCGCGCCCAGTGTAACCTGAGCGCGCTTTAAACGTATTATTCAATACAATGCCATAAAACCATTATATAGACACTCGATCGAAATCATCCCAAGGACACAAAGGTTTACGGATTAACCTTGATAACGACGCACTAGATCGCAAAGCCCTGAGTCGTCAAATTAGCATGACGAAGTCGAACAGAGAGAGGCAAACAAGGATCAAGTTCAAATAGCGCCAAACGAACGATTTCAGTGATACGTCCGTCACAATGGTCGTTACCAGTGCGCTTCAGGTAACGAATAGCCGCATTTAAGGCCTGTTGCCCAGCGCCTTCGGGCGCTAACAGCCATTCGGTCGGTGTCACTACGGCATGGAAGCGTCGTAACCCTTCTTCGGTGCTTCTAAAGCCCGTTGCGTGCGTTAATAGACCACGCGATGTCTGCGTCATCGAAATCGCAACCGACTGATCCTTGTCGAAGTGAGCATAGATGCGATAAGGCTTAGAGAGGCCCTCGATGTCATCTACGTCATGATGTCCTAAACGTAAGAGCAAAGCACCCGTTTCAAGAAGTCTTGAAACCAATATCGACACCACCGTCATGCCATCTCGCTCTACCATCTGACGAATCAACAGATGACGAATCTGACGCGGCAGTGCCCCAGTCAATGCAGACGAGCGATGCCACACGGGTGCCATATCGAAACCCGGTTCATTCTTCAAGCGATGAAGCATTTCGTCGGCAAAGACCAAAAAGTCGTCATCATCAACGTCAGGCAAGGCCGGGCAATCGATTTGACCAAAGCCTGCTTCTAAGGCATCGTAACGCCCCTTTAAAGCTGCGACAGAATTAGTTTTGTGACTCGATACCCACTCATCGAACAATTCAGGCGTCGTGAGGGTTTTTAAATAGTCTTCAGGAGCCTGACAAAAAAGGTACTCTGTTAAAAGGTGATTGAGTGTCGCCCACATCTGATCGATCGTGGCGTGTCCCGCTTCAATCAAGGCTTCATCCACGGGATGATTCACCATTTTGAAGCTACCTAAGGTATGCAAAACCTCGGCAAATTGAGCACGCAAGGCTGCGTAATCGGTGAGCGCTTGTGGGCTCACTTCAAGTCCTAAAAGACGTGCAGCATCAATCAATAGTAGGCGAACGTTTTCTAATAGGGATTCGAGCATTAAAGCGCGTTCGGCAAACCCACGGTCAACCGCTCGACGATCGTCCTCAGAAATACCTGCCGCCGCACGTTCCGTAGCATCTAAAGTGACTAAATGCGCCGCCGGGCAAACGCTATAGAGCATCGGCACCGTTTTACGTAAATCGACGCCCGGCGTCAAGGCCAAGCGTTCAATGACACCAGGCACACGTTCATTTGAAATCGACGCACGACGAATGCGTCGGTTGTTATCACACTGTACATCGACAAGAATTTCGCCTGTTTCTCTCATACCTGACGCCCCCCGTCGATCAACCCAAACCACATCAAAAATCAACCATCCGAAGGCAAGGCGTCTCATAAGGATCACCCATACAGTATGTCTTCGGATGGTTCGCACAACGCACCAAAAGCGTCATGAAGACCTCGCGTTGCGTAGATACTCTCCTTAACGAATAATGGAAAGTGATTTAAAAAAGACGCAACAGCACGGTCCAACATCTCATAGAAATGCCTTTGGCTATGGTTTTTAGTATAGAGAGACAACAGTCATATTTAATCCCTCTAAAGGAGAGGTTAGAACTACACCAAACGCATAGGATTGATTATGAGAATCGCGACAAAGAACTAGTTGTAATCAATTTACGACAGACCTTTGCGGTTTGTTTCTAAAATAAGTCTTGCCGTTAAAATGAGCGCCGGGAGCGTTACGTCTTCACCGTCAGCATCAAAGTACGCGGTATGTAATCCATGTCGACCTCGTGCACCATAATGAAAGCATCCAGCAATGCCGCCTTCTTGCACGACGGCGTTCATCCACAAGGTTGAGTCGTCTGACCCGCGCGTTCGGTTATCGGTTACCGTCACATTCGGAATCGTTTTAGCGACGCGTTCAATCATGTCATAGGCAACCGGGCAAGGGATCAATGCTTCAGCACGCCCAGCGAGCGTCACTTCTGACGTAACGCCAACCATGTCGGCACAACTTTGAGCCACACGACGCACACCTTCTTCCATATAGTCGGCCACGTTTTGGGTGGCGCCTCGCACCTCGGTTTGCATCGTGGCGTACGCTCCTTTGGCGTTTAAGGTTCCAACACAAATGCGGCTTGCGCCTTCAGGGTGGCGTGGCAATGCCAACATCTGCAAAGCTGCATTGGCCGCTGCCGTTACCGCGTCACCATAAGGCGTTGATCCTTTAAATGTAACATTTAACTTAGCGGTTGCTAAGAACCCGCTACGACTCGCAAAGATCTCGTTTTCTTTGATGCTTGTTGTGATGTGTTGCGTCCACAAATAATCCGCCTGCCGTGCCCAACCTTTGGCAACCATAGCGCGTGCGCCACGAACGCCTTCTTCAGCGGGTTGAAAAACAAATCGAATCGTACCCTTCAGATCATCGCGATGCGCCATACACCACCGAGCGATGGTAAGCCCCGTCGCCGTATGAATGTCATGACCACAAGAATGCATGAGCCCTGGACAGGTACTCGCAAAACCTTCGTCAAAAGGACGGTGACCAACTTCGTGCGACTCTTCTACCACCACGCAATCTATTTCAAAGCGCAAAACCGTTAAAGGGCCGGGGCGCTTCGTATTCAAGTCCGCCACAACACCCGTCCAACCTGCGCACCGATCCAAAAAGGGTTGAGGAACACCTTGCGACAAAGCTCGCTGTTGGGCCTTGTCGACCAAATCAAGGTTGCGGCCCATTGCCGCGTCAGGCTCTACCACTTCGATCCCAACCTTGGTGCGATAACCCATCTCGCTCAACTTCTCATGAATAAACCACGTCGTCTCGAATTCAGTCCAACCTTCTTCGGGGCGACGATGAAGATGACGTCGACAGTCAGTTAAGAAGGGTAGGAGCGACGAGAGGTCATCAGTGAGCGAAGTGGCGGACATAGTAGGGCGGAACGAAAAAGAGGGAAGAGGCAAAACGGCGCCCGTTCATAGGAGCGCCGTTCTTTATTTTATGCCTTAAGAGAGGCCAAAAGTTCTTCGACATGGGTTTTGGCTTTGACGCCATAAAGCGCCGCCTTAATCACGCCGTTTTCGTCGATCACAAAGGTCGAGCGTTCAATCCCTCGGCACTTTTTGCCGTACATCATTTTTTCTTTCATGACGCCATAGGCATTGCAAGCCTCTTCTTCTTTGTCAGCCAAAAGTAAGAAATTGAGCCCCTGACGGTCTCTAAATCCACAATGGCTTTTTACGCTATCACGAGAGACACCGACCACCTGATAGCCCAAGGCTTCAAAGTCGGCCAAGTGATCTCGAAAGCCAAGCGCTTCGGTCGTGCAACCCGCGGTATTGTCTTTAGGATAGAAGTAAAGAATGAGGCCTCGACCTTTAAAGTCATCGAGCGTTACGAGCTTCTCGTCGTAGCCTGGTAACGAGAAAGCAGGGGCTGGTAGCCCCGCCACTAATTGAACACGATCAGTCATCATGACTCCTACAAAATAGTTACGAAAACAATAGCACGAACTCAGCCGTTTGTTTTACCTAAAACGCGTGTAGTGCAATTGCTCAAAAAGCACTAGGTCAAAATGAGGTTAAAATGCCTCCATTACACTCCTTATTTTTTTGCAACTATGGCTCAACTCGATTTCGTCAATGACTACATGGAGGGCTGCGCGCCAGAAATTTTGGCTCGCTTAGCCGAAACGAATTACGAAAAGACAACGGGCTACGGCACGGATCCTTATACCGCTGCAGCCGCTGATCGTATTCGTGAGGCTGCTCACGCTCCCGACGCCGAAGTCTTTTTGCTTTCTGGTGGCACACAGACCAATCGCACCGTGATTGGCGCCATGCTTAATCCTTGGGAAGGGGTCATCGCAACCGTCACCGGGCACATCAGCACGCATGAAGCGGGCGCGATCGAAAGTTTAGGTCACAAGGTGTTTGAGTTACCCGAAGTGAATGGCAAACTGCAGTCCGATGACGTAGAACGTGCTTTCGTTAAGTGGGAGCAAGACGGCAATCGTGAGCATATGCCAAACCCTGGGCTCGTTTATATTTCGCATCCCACCGAAACTGGAACGCTCTACACCAAAGCAGAACTCGAATCACTCTCAGACATCGCCCACCGTCATGGGGCACGTCTTTATTTAGATGGTGCCCGTTTAGGATATGGTTTAGGCGCAACAGACACTGATGTCACACTCGCCGACATTGCGCGCACGTGTGACGCTTTTTATATTGGCGGCACCAAAGTCGGTGCGCTTTTTGGCGAAGCGGTTGTGTTTTCAAAACCCAATACGGCACCACACTTTTTTACGTACATGAAGCAGCAGGGCGCTTTGCTCGCGAAAGGCCGCATTTTAGGCATTCAATTTGAGACGCTCTTTACTGATGACCTTTATATCCGATTAGGTCGTCATGCCGTCAAGCTCGCAGACAAAATTCGAGACGCGTTGATTGCCAAGGGCTACGACGTCGTCTTTGGCTCAACCACGAATCAGACCTTTGTTCGACTCACGGACTCGCAGTATCAAGCGCTATCAGCACGCATTGGCATTTCGTTTTGGGATAAACCTGACGAGGCACACACGATCGTTCGTATCGCCACGTCTTGGGCCACCCGAGAAGAAGACGTCGATGCCATGATCGACGCGCTTTAAAACCTGTTTTCACACCTCTTTTTGTTTGGTTTAAGAAGGAGACTTCAACATGGACACCGGATCAGGCGTCAATGCACTGACGATCGTTTTCGCATCGCTATGCATTTTCGCTATTGCTTACCGCTTCTATGGTCTTTTCATCGCTAGCAAAGTGCTGCGACTTGATGAGGCTCGTCAAACCCCAGCCGTCAAATATGCTGACGGACAGGACTACGTCCCGACCAACAAGTATGTGCTCTTTGGTCACCACTTTGCGGCCATTGCTGCAGCGGGTCCTTTGCTCGGGCCCGTGCTCGCTGCGCAGTTTGGTTATATGCCCGGGCTTCTTTGGATTCTGATTGGCTGCGTGCTCGCGGGCGGTGTGCACGATATGGTCGTGCTCTTTTGCTCGGTGCGTCACCGCGGTCGTTCTTTGGCCTACATTGCAACACAAGAAATTGACAAGACCACGGGCTTTGTCGCTTCTTGGGCAGTGCTCGCCATTTTGATTTTGACGCTCGCTGGTCTTTCGATCGCGGTCGTTAACGCCATGCATAATTCGCTCTGGTCGACCTACACGGTGGCCGCGACGATTCCCATTGCTATTTTGATGGGTCTTTATATGCAAATTTGGCGTAAAGGCGACGTTAAAGGCGCAACCGCGATCGGTATTGTGTTGCTTTTCCTTTGCATCTTGTCGGGTCCTTGGGTTGCAGCACATCCTGAATACTTTGGTTGGCTCGATATTGATCGCGACACGATGAGTATTCTCATCCCGATCTATGGCTTCTTTGCTTCGGTTTTACCCGTCTGGCTTTTGCTTTTGCCGCGTGACTATCTCTCGACCTTCTTGAAGATCGGTACGATCGGTGCTCTCGCCATTGGTATTGCCTTTGTGATGCCCAACTTCCAGATGCCAGCCTTTACGGACTTTGTCCATGGCGGCGGCCCGATCGTGGGTGGTCCAGTCATTCCGTTCATCTTCATCACGATTGCTTGCGGTGCGCTTTCGGGCTTTCATGCGACGATCGGGACAGGTACTACGCCTAAGATGATCAACAACGAACGTGACGTCCTCTTTGTGGGTTACGGCGCGATGTTAATGGAAGGCTTTGTGGCCATCATGGCGCTTGTAGCTGCCTGCGTTTTGGTGCCCGCAGACTACTTCGCCATCAATGCCCCCGCTGAAAAATTCCAAGCGCTTGGCATGGCCGTTCAAGAACTCCCACGCCTTGAAGCTGAAGTTCAAGAAAGCCTCATGGCGCGTCCTGGCGGTAGCGTTTCTTTGGCTGTCGGTATGGCTCACATCTTCAGTCAAATTCCGTTCATGGAAAACCTGATGGCCTACTGGTACCACTTCGCCATCATGTTTGAAGCGGTCTTCATCTTGACGGCTGTTGACGCTGGTACCCGTGTCGGTCGCTTCTTCTTGCAAGAAATGTTCGGCAAGGTGGTTCCGAAGTTTGCTGACAAGGAATGGGTGCCCGGCATCATCATTACCTCTGTCCTCTTTACGAGCTCCTGGGGTTATCTTGTCTATTCGGGCGACATTGGTTCCATTTGGCCGCTCTTTGGTATCTGCAACCAATTGCTCGCTAGTGTGACGTTATTGATCGGTACCACAGTGCTCCTTCGTATGAACAAAGCCAAGTACGCTTGGATTACTGGGGTGCCTGGCATCTTCATGACGATCATCACTTTCTGGGCTGGGCTCTGGTTGATCATCAATCAGTATCTACCGCAGGGTAAGACCCTTTTGGTCACGCTCTCTGTGTTGGTCATGCTCTTGATGCTCTTCGTGATCTTTGGCACGATTCGTCGCTGGATCCAATTGCTTGCGATCCACACGACCACGAAGGATCAATACGGTAACGATGTGAAGGTTGTGGTTCAAGAATAAAGCGCCACGGCTTCGTCAATCGTTCTGAAGATAGGGTCGCCTCAAGAGGCGGCCCTTCTTCTTTTTTGGGCGAAAGAATCAGGAGATTGGTGTCGGAAAGGTGCTCGAAAGAATAGGGCTGGGCATCCAAGCAAAGTGGCTATCTTCTCGAAGATGTCATCCTTAAAAGTGTAGGTTACTCATAAAAGTTCCTTGGAAAAATGGCAGGTCGCTACAATAGATCGTATATCAAAAGCGACAAACCTCACTTAACACGACATCGGGTCGCGACGAAATCATGCACCTCAAACGCAAAATCGAGCAACGCTTCATTGAATGGCATCAAGCGCCTAAACGCTTACCGTTACTCGTGACAGGTCTTCGTCAATGCGGTAAGACGTACTCGGCACTGCGTTTTGCCAACTCGCATTACAAGTCGGTCGTCCACTTGGATTTGATAGAGCACCATGAATATCGCAAACTTTTGGACGGTGACCTCTCGGCTGAGCGTTTGGCCTTTAGGCTGTCTACACTCATTGATCAACCTGTCAAATTCATCCCCGGCCACACCGTCATCATCCTTGATGGGATTGAAGTGCTACCACAAGGAATTCATACATTGACAGCGTTCAAACACGATGGTCGATTCGATGTCATAGCGATTAGCGCAAGGCTCGATCATCAAGTGACTGCCATGAACGCTGATCCATACCCCCATCAGGACATCGTCACACTGAGGATGACGCCTTTAGATTTTGAAGAATTTCTTTGGGCGAAAAATGTCTCTGACGAGGTCATCTGTTATCTCAAAGATTGTTTAGCCACTGAAACGCCTGTGCCAGATGCCTTACACAACAAAATGACGGCACTTTTACGTGAGCACACCGTGGTTGGCGGTATGCCCATGGTCGTAACTAACTTCTTATTACATCACAATGTCTCGACAGTCCGTGATAAGCAGCATGCTCTCTTGGCGCTTTTTTACACTAATCTCAGTCAACACGCTTCAAAGTCAAATGCACAAAGCATGGTCGAATGCTTCGACGCGATCCCAAAGCAACTCGCTAAAACCAACAAGAAATTCCAATACGCCCTCGTCAAACCAGGTGGCCGATCTAGCCAATATCGTGATGCGCTCCGTAGACTTCACGAGGCGGACTTAGTGACGCTATGCCACAACGTGACGCAACCTAAGATGCCTCTTGAGCATGTTGCGAAACCAGATGTGTTTAAGGTCTATTTGACTGATATAGGACTTTTGATGGGCATGTTGCCCAAAGCCACCGCAGCAAGCGTCTTACTCGGTGAATTAACCTGTGACGATAGTGCGATCTTCGAAAGTCTTGCCGTCGACATTATGAGCAAAATGGCACGACCCTTCTTTTATTTTCAGAAGCACTCAGGCCTTTCGATAGACTTTCTGATCACTTACCGTGAGCAAGTCGTACCACTTGAAGTCACACCACGAACGGGTAACGCTAAAAGCCTTAGGACGATTTTGCAAAACTTTGACCAATACCACATCAAATCAGCGATTAGAGTGGGACACGGCAATCTCAGCCGTCATGATCAGATATTGACTCTGCCGTTTTATTTGTTGTTCTTACTGACAGATATTTGACACCCTAAAAAAGAGGCTATGAAAAAGCCCTCAAAGCTTGACACCTTAAGGGCTTCGATTAGACGAGAGATCTAATGATTACTTGCGGAAGGCGGCTTCAAGCGCCGGCACAACCTGCTTCTTACGGCTCATAACGCCGTCGAGCCAGAGGTTCTTACCTTCTTCATAGGTCTTGCCAAAGCCTTCAGCGATACGAGCAGGATCGTCAGAAACCATGAGAAGTTCAGAGCCTTCCTTCATGATGTCCGTGAGGAGAAGGAGAGCGGAATGACGGCCTTCTTCACCCTTAACAGCAGCGAGTTCAGCTTCGAGCTGAGCCTTAACGTCGGCCACGAGGTCAAGCGAAACGAGTTCGAGCTGACCAACGCCAACCTTGCAACCATTCATGTTGAAGTCCTTGAAATCACGGAAGATCAAGGAGCGCGGCGTGCAGCCAGCCACAGCGGACTTGGCCGTGAAGAGTTCCATACCGAGGGCATTGATGTCTTCAATACCAGCAATCTTGGCGAGTTCTTCGGCCACACGACGGTCCGTATCAGTCGTCGTCGGGGACTTGAAGATCACCGTGTCAGAGAGGATGGCACAGAGCATGGCGCCAGCGATATTGGCCGGGATCTGGAAACCCATGTAGTCGTACATCAACTTGAGGATGGTGTTCGTGCAGCCCACCGTCCAGATGATGCATTCAAGCGGAGACGTAGAGGTGACGTCGCCCAACTTATGGTGGTCAACAATACCCTTCAAATTGCACTGATCGATATCAGCCGGAGCCTGACCCTTGTCGGAGTAGTCAACGAGGTAAACATCACGACCAGCCACGCTCGTCACAACTTCCGGGGCTTCGAGACCGAAGCGTTCAAGAATGAAAGCCGTTTCCGGAGCGGGCGTACCCTGAGCAGCCGGCACCACATCGAGACCGCGAAGCGTGTAGAGATGTGCGCAAGCAATGGCGGAAATGATGCTGTCGGAGTCGGGGTTCTTATGACCAAGAATGAGTGCGGACACTTGTTAGCCCTTTAAATTTAAGTTAAAGAAAAAGTTCGTCTATTGTACCGAAGTTTGACGAGGCGAGTCACTCGAGTCGCGCTTCGACGCCATTAAAAAGCCAATCTTTAGCGATATTCGACGCTTTCACAAATTCGACGAGCTCGACCAAGAGCCTCACCTGTCATCAAAACCACACTTAAACGTCATTTTGATGACACAACTAGGCGCCATAATTCGCCTCGATGAGTTGATCCTCATCAGTGTTGATTGTTGAATTTAGGAATAAAAATGAAACGTCGTCTCTTTTTGCAGACTGTCCTTGGTTCTTTTGTCCTTCCGATCGCTGGCCAATCGTTGGCCGCGACCGTGACCTCTGAAACGATTAAGTTACCTCCTGCGTCAGACATTATTTCGAAGTTTGGTTTTGTCACAGACGTTCACTATTGCGTGAAGCCCATCACCCGAATTCCTCATGAAGATAGCGTTCGCGTCTATCGTGATGCGCTCGCAAAACTTCGTCAGGCGACTGACCTCTTTAACGTGAGCGACCTTGACTTTGCGATTGAACTTGGTGACTTTAAGGACTGCAATGACGATGGCGACCGCTTAGGTACGTTGCGCTACCTTCAAACGGTAGAACGCGAATTCGGTCGCTTTAATGGACCGCGCTACCACGTCGCTGGCAACCATGACTTTGACAAAATCACCTATGAAGACTTCGTCTCCAACATCACCAACCATGGTGACGCCAACGGTAAGCTCTACTATGCATTTGTCAAAGGTGGCGTAAAGTACATCGTCCTTGATGCTTGCTACAACAACCTTGAAGGCGAACATTATTCTGAAGGCAACCTCGACTGGCAGGTCGCTTATATTCCGACTGAAGAGTTGAAGTGGCTCGAAAAAGAACTTTCCACTGGCACTGAACCCGTCATTGTCTTTACGCACCAATTGCTCAATAGCTGGGATGAAAATCCCATCCCGAAGGCCTTCTTCATCAAGAATTGCGAAAGGGTGGTCGCGATGCTCGAAAAGAGTAAGCGCGTTTTAGCCGTACTTTCTGGCCACTACCATAAGGGCTTTTATTCTGAACGTAACGGCATTCACTACGTCGTTAATCAGGGTATGGTTGAACAGCCCATTCCGCACAACGTCTTTGGTATTGTCTCTGTCGACAAGCACCATAATGTCTACGTGCAAGGTATTTACAACGAACGCTCCCACGTTTGCAAACGCGCTTAATAAGAACCCGTAAGGGTTTCATTAGGACAAAACGCCCAAGCTTATTACTTGGGCGTTATGCTTTTGGTCATTTCGATCATTCACACCACGGCTCAAATGCCGGAAAATCGGACGCCACTTCAAAGTGAACGGGGACGCCAGTGCGTGGGTGAGGCAACGTTAATTCGGCTGCGTGTAGGCAAAGTCGAATGCCTGGGACTTCTGCCAGAATGCCCATCGGTCCATAGAACGAATCACCATCAATCGCAAGGCCAATCCCTTGTCGATGTGCACAATGCACACGCAATTGGTGAGTACGCCCGGTTTCTGGCCAAAGGCTCACAATAGCTTTTTCATGCCCCTTCGCATCCTTTTCGATACGTAAGAGTTCCCAATCTGTGGCAGAAGGCTTACCCGTTTCACTTTCTAAAAGCACACACTGACGCGGTCGGTCTAATCGGTTTAAGGCTAAGGGTAGGGTGATATGACCGCTCGTTGTGTTGGGTACTCCAGTGAGACGTGCCTCATAGCGCTTCATTGCAAGCCCAGACCTAAAAACTTCATGCAGCGCACGTTCAGCGTCGAGGTTACGCGCAAAAAGGAGTACGCCTGACGTATCCATATCTAACCGATGAACGATACGTAAAGGTCCATAGGTCTTTTCAAGAATCGACAAGGTCGACACGGTTTCACGTACCCCTGGGACAGACGCTAAGCGTGACGGTTTATTGACCACCACAATATCATCGTCCACATAAAGAACGGGTACCTCGGGCACCGCATCTTCACCCACATGAGGTTCAACACCTAAATAAGGAATACCTTCGACCAAAGCTTCAAATAGAAGCTTTGCAGCGGCTCTCGGTGAATAGACGGCGCCATCATGACGAATTTCGTGCGCAGGGCTTCGACCCACCCACCATTCCATGACCCCTACAGGCATTGAGCCATCTTGCCGGCGATTATGATCAAGCAACAGCGAAACAGCTGGATCTGTCAACGCATCTAAAAAAGCCGATCGCCATTGTGCGCGACGAATTGCTAATTCTCGTCCCCCTTGATGGTGAGGTCGATCGGGGTACATCGAAAAGACGGACGTTAAAAAGTCCTTGAACGTAAAACTTTCGCCACGGCCATTGACTAACTCAATGTCTGGCACATCATCGGCTTCAAGCAATGGCCAAAGACCGTCCGAGGTCAGATCCTCATAACGATCAGCCAAACCACATGTCAAAGGTTCAAAGGCCGTATAGGTCTTACGAACCCCATCTTTTTCGGTTACCAAGAGGCCAGCATAACCCGCAAACCCATCGGGCACGACAACAGTACGACGTGCTTCAAGAAGGTCAGGGTGGGGCACACGACCAAAGGGCGTAGGAAAAAGGTGTGAAGTCATGGTGACGCAAAAGGTTCAGGTAAATTGAGTTGGCTCAAAGAGCGTTTGGACGAGTAGGCATTGTACCGAAAGTGCGTCAGGGCTCGTAAGGCAACGGGCTAAAGAAAGCATCGCTGCCCTATCTTCAGTAGACTGATAAGAGAGAGGCTTTTTGTTCAGTTGAGTGAACAGAGTTTTGACGCTTCTTTTTTTTGTTCTAATCAACCTACTGTCATGTTTGACCTCGAAGACCTCAAAGCCATTCTTCTTGATCATCGTCAGGTGGCTCAGCACATCAAACCTTTCAAGCGCTTAGTCGTGGCGACCGAATTCCCGAACGTCCTTTTGGTCGGTGTTCGTGGGTGCGGCAAGACGCATTTGATGATTAACCGAATACATTCGTTGGTCGAAGCAGGGGACGATTGGCAAAATATTCTCTATATCGACTTCGAAGACGAGCGGTTGCTGGGTTTCACAACGGAGGACTTTCAACGGCTACTTAACGCCTACAAGGCACTTCATCCAAACCACAAAAAGCCGCACATTTTCTTGGATGAACCTCAATCGGTCGAGGGGTGGGCCACCTTTGCGCGTCGATTGGCCGATCAAAAGTACCCTGTCATGGTGAATTGCAGTGACGAAAGAGCGCTTAATCAAGTCGCCACGACCACCTTAGGTGGCCGATATCTCGTGCGAACAGTATTTCCCTTGAGTTTTGCTGAAACCCTCAAAGCCTCTGGGCTTGAACCGAGCGACCTGGACTTAGCCTCGCCAACGCCCCGATCCAACATTCGAACTCAGTTTGATGCTTATGTCCGCTTTGGCGGGTTTCCCGGTCTCCTTGGTCAGGCTGATACGTTAAAACGTTACCACCTCAACAATCACTACCAGCAAATGTATTTGGTTGATGTCGCTGCTCGTCACAACATCAGCCATCTCTTGGCGTTACGCCTCATCATGAAAACATTAGCTGAGCATGTCGGTGAGCCGCTTTCATTTTCCAAATGGACGCGACTTGTCTTTGAGCACGGCGTCAAGCTTTCGAAAAACACCCTGATCAACCATGTTGGCTTTGTCAAAGACGCCTTTTTGATTTTCTCTATCCATAACTTCTACGGCAAGCTCAATGACCGTGAAACAAATCCTAAATATTTCTTTGCCGACAATGGCCTTATTGAACTTTTAAATCGGGATCCACTTTCAGCTCAATTAGAAAATGTGGTCGCTATCGAACTCATACGGCGGTTCGGCCTAGACGACCGAGTGTTTTATTTTGCGCACAATGCCGAAATCGACTTTTATGTGCCTGAAAGGGATCTAGGAATTCAAGTCACGCGTGACTTAAATCGTAACGAGACGATGAAGCGCGAAGTCGGTGCTTTTGAAAAAACGAATGACTTTCTCTCTTTTAAGCGCCGTCTCATTTTGACGTTAGACGACGAGCGAACCCTTGAAACGTCTGCCGGTTCCATTGAAGTCATGCCCATTTGGAAATGGTTACTGACTAGCGAAACAGATCGATAATCATTTGAGCGTCATAGCCATTGATTCGTCGAAACGCTGAGGCGACAACGAAAAAAATCTGTTGCTAAAAACACAAGTTTGCACCGATTAGGCTGTCAATAAGCTAAAATCCTTAAATTTTGCGGTTTAAATCCTTCACACCGCTAACTTAGACATAAAAAATAAGGAGAACTCAGCATGCCTAAGCGCCTCAGCCGCGTATTTCGCGTTGCTATGCCGATCCTCCAGGCGTCGCTCATCCGTCAAATCCTCGTAGGTTTGGTTTTGGGTGCTGCGCTTGCCTATTTGTGGCCTGAAGCCGCAAAAGAGGTTGGTTTGCTCGGTAATATCTTTGTGACCGCCTTAAAGGGCGTCGCACCGATCCTGGTTTTTGTGCTTGTGACAAGCGCAATTGCTAACCAGTCTGTGTCGACTGAAATGCATATTCGTCCTGTGATTGGGCTTTATTTGTTGTCGACCTTTGGCTCGGCACTCGCTGCGGTCATAGCAAGCTTTGCTTTCCCAACGACAATAACGTTTATGAGCGCCCCTGATGTCGCAGCTGCCCCAGGCCAGATTTCTCAAGTGCTCACACAATTGGTGATGAACGTCGTAGACAATCCCGTCCACGCAATCGCTAACGCCAACTACATTGGCATCCTTGCTTGGGCTGTCGCGGTCGGTCTGATTCTTCGTAAGAGCCGTGAAGAAACACGTATCGTGTTGGGTGATGCCGCAAGCGCCGTAAGCTCTATCGTTCAGATCGTGATTCGCTTTGCCCCGATCGGGATTTTTGGTCTCGTCGCGAAGACTTTGGCCACTGAAGGCTTCTCCGTCATGCTTGAATACGCACAGCTTTTGACGGTTCTTTTGGGTGTGATGGCTTTCGTCGCACTCGTTCTGAATCCCTTCTTGGTATGGCTCGCTACCCGTGAAAATCCGTTCCCCGTCACATTCATGTGTTTACGTGAATCTGGCGTGAGCGCCTTCTTTACGCGTAGTTCTGCGGCCAACATTCCAGTCAACATGGACATCTGCCGCCGTATGAACCTCCCCGAATCCACGTATGCCGTGTCGATTCCTGTCGGTTCTACCATCAATATGGCTGGTGCCGCCGTGACGATTACGGTGATGGCTTTGGCTGCTGCCCATTCCTTAGGCATCGAAGTGTCTTTTGGTAGCGCTATCTTCTTGTCGATCGTAGCCTCTGTTTGTGCTGCCGGTACCTCGGGTGTCCCAGGCGGCTCCTTGATGCTTATTCCACTTGCTTGTGGTCTTTTTGGTATTGACCAAGATATCGCTATGCAGGTTGTAGCCGTCGGCTTTATTATTTCTGTACTTCAGGACTCGACCGAAACTGGCCTTAACTCTTCGAGTGACGTGCTCTTTACGATCGCTGCCTGTCGCCGCGCTGAACGTCTCGCCAAGAAATAATTAACGATAAACGTTCAAACGAGGGAAGGGCGACCCACAGGACGCTCTTCCCAAACCCCCATTAACATTCACCGCCTTACGCCTTACATTTATGACAGATAACCACAAAGGGGAGATCGTCCGCGAGGACTTGCAACCCAATTTCGAAAGAACCATGAAGGCCCGACACCTGATTATGCTTAGCTTAGGCGGCGTGATCGGGACGGGTCTTTTTTTCAATACGGGCTTTGTGATCGGCGAAACGGGTGCCTTTGGTACCGTCGTTGCCTACCTGATTGGTGCACTTGTTGTGTACCTCGTCATGCTCTCTTTAGGTGAACTCTGTGTCGCCATGCCGCACACGGGTAGCTTTCATCTTTACACCACCACCTTTATTGGCCCGCGCACCGGGTTTACTGTCGCGTGGCTCTATTGGCTTACCTGTACAGTGAGTGTCGGGACGTCGCTCACGGGTGCCGGTTTGGCCATGCAATATTGGTTCCCTCAAATTGATGTGTGGATTTGGTGCTTGATCTTCTGTCTTTTGATTCTCGGCATGAACGTCTTTACGACAAAGTTCTTTGCCGAAGGCGAATTCATTTTCTCCTTAATCAAAGTCGTCACGATTCAAATCTTTATTATTGCGGGTGGTTTGGCTGTCTTTGGCATTATTCCGCTCGCTGACGGTTCGCCCGCCCCATACTTCTCGAACCTTACTGATGGCGGTTTATTCCCGAAGGGCTTTTTGCCGATTCTCACCACGATGATTGCAGTGAACTTTGCGTTCTCTGGCACTGAATTAATTGGCGTTGCAGCTGGCGAAACGCAGAATCCCGAAAAGGTGATTCCGATGGCCATTCGCACGACAGTGTTTCGTTTGGTGATCTTCTTCATTGGCACGATCATCATTTTGGCCGCCTTGTTGCCACTTAACGAAGCCTCTATTTTGAAGAGCCCGTTCGTCACCGTCTTTGAACGTATTGGTATTCCTTACGCTGCAGACCTCTTCAATTTCGTCATTTTAACGGCCGTGATTTCTGCCGCGAACTCCAACCTTTATGCCGCTGGCCGCATGATCTGGGCTTTGGCGCATGACGGTATGCTCCCGGCCTGGGCCTCTAAGCGCACCCGTCGTGGTCTCCCGGTCAATGCCATCATGCTCTCGATGTTGGGTGGCTGGTTAGCGCTCTTTACGTCCGTCTTTGCTGCCGACACGGTGTTTGTGGTCTTGACCGCTATCGTGGGCTTTTCGGTCGTGGCCGTTTGGGTGGCCATCAGTGTCGCTCATATCGGGTTCCGTCGTCACCTCAAAGAAACGGGCAAGAAGGTTTCTGACCTCGCTTGGCATTCGCCTCTCTTTCCGATCGTGCCGATCGTTGCGATTTCGCTTTGCTTGGTGGCTTTCGTAGGTCTTCTCTTTGACCCTGAACAGCGTCTCGCACTTTACTTCGGTGTGCCTTTTGCTGCCATCTGCTTCATCGCTTATCCGATGATCGCTAAGCGTCGCGAAAGTCGCTTAGTCGCTGTCGCTAAAGAAGAAGCAAAGCACTAAAAAACGCTCTGTCACTTAAAAACCAACGCCCAAGGGTTGATCGCTCTAGGGCGTTTGTTTTTTTGGAATATTCTTTTTAAATTGACACGACAATGACATCTTAAGAAGACAGGTATACGATAGTCACCTTTTAAAAACATCTCTGAATAGGACATTTCCCTGATAGTAATACAATCAAAAATAAAATTAATATTGCTTTAGTTATTCCACATTCTGACTAAAACTCGGGATGCCATAACGTCCAAAGCTGCTCAATGGAGGACTCCTCTATGAAGAAAACTCTTTTAACCCTTGCGGTTCTTTCAGCATGCTCATCCATGACTGTGGCGGCTAACGCAGCAGTTAATTCAGGATCTATCCTTACTGACAAAGTCATTTCTGAGGATGTCGTCCTTAACGCCAACAAAGTCCTTAATTTCACTGATGGCAGTTCAGCTCTCTTCGGCGTATGGACTTTTGATAAGAAAGTTCAACTCACAGGTAAAAACGTGGAAGTTAACGTTGAAGCCAAGGGAAAAAATGCCTATGCATTAGCAACAACGACAGGGGGTACCCTGGATATTGGTCAACCAGGAGGCACCGTGACGGTCAACGCCAAGAGTGACCAAGGCGTGATTGGTATGTGGGCCGCTGGAACCAAAGACGAGGTCGGTGGGCAATTCACCGTGAAAGCCGACAATCTAACCATCAATGCCACGTCCACAGGGACAGGCAAAGACGGTTGGGTATATGGTATTTATGCACAAAACACGTCTGTCGATACCACGACAAAAAGAGCCACTTTAACAATTGACGCGAAAAATACGGTCATCAATGCATCTTCATCGACAGGAGATGCCAATGGGATCGTAGCCATGTCTGAAGGTGATCTCTTCGTGAAAGGCAATCTGACTGTCAATGCTGATACAGCGATCGTCGCACGAGGCGACGCTAAAGTCGTCATTAACGAAGACAAATCCTCGACCGTTAAGCTTAACGGCGACATCGATTTCAACTATGACAAGAAGACATCTGGCACGAAAGTTGATGCTGATGTAACCATCAACCTCGTTGGTTCCGACTCGTATTGGAAAGGGAATGCGATTTATAGCTATGGGACAGGTGAACCACCTTCCGATAAAACAAATGTAAGTGGTATGAAATTAGGCCTCTATGACGGGGCTCAGTGGACACCAGATTACGTTGCCGACACAACAGGCAATGAACCCTCAGGCAAGATGCCCATCGCGATCAACGATCTCAACATGAAAGAGGGTGTAATCAACGTCAAAGCCGACAATGTTCAGGTCAAAGTGAATAACCTCACCGGAAATGGCCAAGTCCGACTTGCGACAGATGGCAATACATCAGGGTCGTTTACTGTCGATCAAGCGACGGAAGGCTCAACCCTTGACGTCAAATTAATGGACACCAAGTTAGAAAAGGGCCTTGACGTCTGACGAAGTAGATGCCGAAGCTACAAAGAAACTCATGGGTAACGTGACGGGTAAGGATGTCGCCGTCTCCACTAATGTCGCAGAAGGGATGTATAACCCTGCATTCGGTGTGGACTCGAAGGGCAACACCCATACGGCAAGCGTCAACACCTTGATGGAATCTAGCCTTGAACTCGCTTCGGCCGCCCCCTTGGCTTTAAACCGCATCTTGATGAACGACGTACGTAAGCGTTTAGGTGATATTCGCTCAGCCGAGGGTACGTCGGGTGCGTGGGCACGTTACGACGGTGGTCGCTTAAGTGGCTCGAATGGCCTTGAAAACGACTTCCATACGATTCAAGTTGGTGTGGATACACAGCCTACTGCGGATCCAGTCCGCTTTGGCGTGGCACTCAGCTACACGACAAGCGACTCTGATTATGCGCGCGGATCTGCCGATATGGATGCTTATAGCTTAGCGGGTTACGGTCTTTGGCTTGGCGACAACGGTCAATTCGTTGACGTCGTGGCTCGCCTCGCATCCGCTAAGACGGACATGACGGTTGACGGCAACAAGAAAGGCTCGATGGACAATGTGGCTTTGAGTCTCTCTGGCGAATTCGGTTGGCGCTTTGACGTTGCTAACAACTTCTTCGTTGAACCGCAGGTCGAAGCCACTTACACCTATGTCGACGCAGACCAGTTGACGCTCTCTGACGGTTCGAACTACGAGTACGATGCCGTTGATAGCTTCTTAGGTCGTGCTGGCGTTGCCTTCGGCATGAAGTGCCCGAACAACAAGGGTAACGTTTATGCTCGCGTCTCTGCTGTCCATGAATTCTTGGGCGACAAGGCCGTCACGGGCGGTAACGGGACTGCTTACAAGCTCGACGGTATGGACACCTGGGTTGAGTATGGTCTTGGAGCGAACTTCAATGTCACACCCAACACCTATTTGTGGGCTGATGTTGAACGCACCAGTGGCGGTGCGCTCGACGAGGACTATCGTGCTACCCTTGGCGTAAGGTACGCTTGGTAATATCTCACTTAACCCCTTAACGGGTATTTAATAAAAAGGCCGTCTAACAATCTGTTGGCGGCCTTTCTCATTTATCCCTCAGCGTATTTCAGTCACCCTTAAAATCCCACTTCAAAAACGCTATGTTCTTCGGGTTCCTCTGCCATAGCGCTTCAATCTCATCGGCATAATCTTTCGTCTCGAACTTTTGTGACACCACCAATAAAATTCCCGCCAAGGGATCAAAGTTCACCTTTTCAGATTTGACTAGCCATTGATCAGGCTGATTTTTGTATTTGACCACATAATCCACCGCCTTTTTGAGTGACGTTTGATTGATCGTAAAGTGCCAAACATCAATATTGTCAAACTGATCACCATAGCGCGCTAAGCCCACCAAGCCTTCAAGGTCAAAGAGACTGTAGTGTAGAGGTCGCGTACGTTCTAACTCATGAAAATTCTGCCCTTTAGAGCCAATATGGGCACCCAACCGAACATACTGCGCACGCTTCAGGGCGCTGACTGCTGCGAACCGGTCGTTTAAATAGAGGTGAAAGCCAACGACCTGATAGTCGTAATAGGTGCCGTGGTTATTAGGACGCAAGCTTTCTTCATAACCAAAGTCACTCGTCAGTAACCACGTCTGATAGTCAGAGATCCAAGCTTTAAAGCCTTTTAAGACATCCGTCTCGATAAGGCCACTAGGTTCTAAAAGCGTCAAGCTATCCATCACACGCACAAGATGGCGGCCTTCTAAAATCCCTAATGAGCGGCCATCGCTTTTGCCAGGAATTCCTTGCGCAAATTTGAGATGCGGATTCATCTTGGTCGCGTCGTCAATGAACCAACCTTTAGTGAGCTTAAGCGCATGTTTGGCGTACTTTGTGTCACCCGTGTAGTAGTAGGCAAGCGACAGGCTCTCGACCAATCGTGCCAACGTCGCTAGCCGCGTCGCATCACTATCGACGCGTGCCTTTGGATTCACTTCGCCATCTCGACGTATGGCCTTACCTCCATTGGCTGGCTCTTGCCAAAAGTAGGGTGCTAGACTCAAATAGTCATGCTTATCACCACTTGGCGGCACCGTAACCTTATCAACGACAGTAAGTCGGTTAACTTTTAAGGCTTTATTCGCATCCACAACGAGCGCCTCAAACGCAGGTGTCACAAACGGATCTTTCGCTTCAACCTTGGTTTTGATCGAGGCGAGTTGTTCGCTATCCAAAAGAAGCAAGGGTGTAGCAAAGCTCACTTGCCAAGCCAATAAGCCACCCGTCAACAAAAGCCAAAATCGTCCTTTCATGATTTATTCGCTCAAACCACAAAAAAGGCGAAGCCCTTAAAAAACTTCGCCTCTGTGTTCATTGATCAGAAACGGTTAAACGCATCAAGCATCGCATCAACCGTCGGTGTCTCCAAAGACGCCAACACTACTTGCGCAAGCACTCGTGCCTTCGCAGGATTTAATGAGCCTGACGGCACAAAACCCGCTGACTGCCATTCATCTAAGCCTTCAACGGTCATGCCGCTAGGCGTCCGAGACGCACGAATCACCATCACCCCAGCTTTCGCGGCAGCATAAAGATGCGTCGCCGTGCCTTCGTGAATCGACCCGTTCCCAGTCCCCGCATGGACAATCGCTTTGGCGCCAGCGGCGACGGATGCGTTCACAAAAACGCCATCATCGTCCACATGAGAGTAGAGGATATCGACGCGCGGCAGTGCGCCATGGTCTTTAGCATAACGTTCAAGCGTTTCAAGGTGCCATGGCGTATCGAGCGTATGCGACTTGTCGCTTTTAGCAAGCCATTCAATGCGTGGACCAGCAATCATGCCGACCATGCCTAAATCAGGTCCACGGAAGGTAGCGACATTAGTAGGGTGCATCTTTGTAGTATCACGCGCAGTGCCAATCGTATCGTTAAGCGCAATCAAAACACCGCGACCCACAGCGTCAGGATCAGCCGCGACACGAACAGCGTTTAAAAGATTCAAAGGGCCTTCAGCAGATAGGGCGGTCGCTGGTCGCATGGCCCCCGTCAGTACCACAGGCTTATGAGTCTTCAAGACGAGCGTCAAAAAGTAAGCCGTTTCTTCCATGGTGTCTGTGCCGTGCGTCACGACAATACCAGTGACATCAGGGCGCGCAGCGGCCTCTTCAATCGCACGTGCGAGCGTCAACCAGACAGCACTTGTCATCGAGCTCGAATCAATGTTAGCCACCTGATGCGCTTCAACGTCAGCCACGTCAGTGAGCATAGGTACCGCGCCCAACAAGTCCTCAACCTTGAGTCCCTGGATGCTATAACCCGTCATTTGCGTTGCACTTGCCCCGGAACTCACGATCGTACCGCCAGTGGCAAAAATCACTACCTTGGGCTTAGCCATGAAAAGCACTCCTAACCTATAAATCAATGATGAGCTTAAGCATACACGACGATATGGCTTCTTTGGCATGTCGGTAGGCGTTCTCCTTCGCTTTAATCGTCTTTTACACAGTAGGCCAACCCAATCTTAATGCTCATTCGAGCAAATCATACAGATCTTCAGAATCCGATAATACGAATTAGGCATAATGAGACCATCGTCACAGGGCGTAGGTTCAGTTCTATAGAACGAAATCCCCCAGACCCTCAACCAAACCTGTGACTCATTAACCATACGGAAGTAATTAAAGATGTCTATTTTGCGTTACGGTGCTGCGCTCATCATGGGTGCACTGACCCTCACTACGACCATGACAGCCATGGCCACTGAAGTCTCTGATCTTGAAGGTCGTTGGCGTGGTCGCATTTGCACGGCTGAAGGCATCCCCACGAAGACGAATCTCAGCATCGATAAGTATGGTTGCTATGTGATTTTCCAGACAGATTTGAATGGCGCTGCCCAAGCCACTGGTACGGTGGGTGTTGAAGGCAAGAAGGTTACGTTCTACGATAACCACAAGGTTCCTTATATGATTCTTCAGTTGTCTGATGAAGGCCAACTCGTTCAGGACGTGCGCGGCAAGATTCCTGAAAACTGCTGCTTCTTAAAAAAGCGTTAATCGTTTTGACCCTCCAGTCCTAATATCAAAGCTCCTAGTACGACAAACCGTTGGGAGCTTTTTTGTGTTACACCCACACACAAACCGACACACGGCCGAGCGCAGATCACCCAAAACAACCCTACACGAACCGTGCTTCTTCGGGCATAATTGAAGACTCACTAGGAGTAAACCCTAAATGACCATCGAGAAAACCCGTGCAGTGCTTGCCAAGTCCGAATTGTCGGATGAAGACATCGTTCATCTCTTAAGCCTTCAGAATCCAGACGAGTGCCGTCTGTTGCAAGAAAAGGCCTATGCCCGTACAACGGAGCTGATGGGCAACTACGTCTACTATCGTGGTCTCATCGAACTCTCGAACATTTGTACTGCGAGCTGCCGCTATTGCGGGATTCGTCGTGAAAATCATGACGTTAAACGCTACACCATGAATCTTGACGAAGTCGTCGAAGCCGCCGTTTGGGCTGCCAACAATGGCTACGGTTCGATTTGCTTACAGGCGGGCGAGCGCCGTGACGAAAAGTTCATTGCATACGTTGAAGAAGCTTTGGTGCGTATTCATGCGGCGACCGTGAGTCCAGAACGTCCCGAAGGGGTTGGCGTCACGTTGAGTTTAGGTCAGCAGACGCTTGAAACCTATCGTCGATGGGCAAAAGCAGCAGGGTGCCCGTCACAACTTCGTTATTTGGGTCGCTTTGAAACC
>CALEAW010000054.1 GCA_937943605.1 uncultured Sutterella sp.
CTGTTATTTGATCTATCTCATGCTGATGTAGATCTAGTGACCCGGGAGTTTCGGATGCTGACGGCGGTTTTCTTTTGCCTTGTTTGTTGAGTGCTTGGCTCGGTTGTTTGGTATCAATAGGCGTAAGGCAGTAGAGTGAGTATGTATTCACTGATGATAGTTATAAAATATCGTGGTTAGTCCTTATGGCTATCAGTAGGCTACGGGCGTAGACTTCACTCGCTCACGACAAAAATAGGTTTAACTCTTTTTGTCATAAGGAGGTTGCCATCATGGCAGCTTTTTCAATCGTTGAACATCGGTATGGTGTTCCTATCCATGTTTGGGCGCACAAGCTCGATCAGAAGTCGCTGAATCAGCTAAAAAACGTCGCCTCATTACCTTTCGTCTTTGATCATGTCGCTGCAATGCCTGATGTGCATGCGGGTCTTGGTGCCACCATTGGCAGCGTGATTGCCACTGATGGTGCAGTGATACCGAGTGCTGTCGGGGTCGATATCGGTTGTGGCATGTGCCTCGCCAAAACAAATCTCAAGCGTGATGACTTGACTGGTAGTGACGTTCGTGCAATCTATGATGCGATTCTTGCGCGCATTCCTGTTGGTCTAACAGAACGTTCGCCAGCGTTGGTTCGTGAAGATCAAACGCAAGCCTTCGAAGAAGGCATTGCGTCGTTGCTTGATCGTCGTCCGCATTTGTTGTCTCGTATGACACGTATGACTTGGCGTGGTCAGTTAGGCACTTTAGGAGGCGGAAATCACTTCATTGAGCTTACAGCGGATGAAGCTGGCATTGTGCGCGTCATGCTGCATTCAGGGTCGCGTGGTGCAGGTAACGTGATGGCCGATTGGTTCATCAAGGCCGCGAAAAATATCGCTAAAGAAAAAGCCGTGCGCTTACCTGATCCTGCGTTAGCGTACCTCGAAGAAGGCACAGCGCTTTTTGATGACTACATGGACACGGTCCATTGGGCGCAGCGCTACGCGAAGGTTAATCGCGCCATTATGCGTGAAGATGTTATGGCGGCTATTCAGTCTGTTTTGCCAGGTGCCGGCTGGTCGGATGATGAGCCTGTTGTCGATTGCCACCACAACTACGTGGCGCGAGAAACGCACTTTGGACGTGATGTATGGGTCACGCGTAAAGGTGCCGTGCGTGCGGGCAAGGGCGAATTCGGCATTATTCCAGGCAGCATGGGTGCCCAGTCTTATCTTGTCAAAGGCTTAGGTGAGCCCGATAGCTTCATGTCGTCGGCACATGGCGCTGGACGCCTGATGAGTCGTACCTCAGCGAAGCAAACCTATACGGTTGAGGATTTAAAGCGTCAAACCGAAGGTGTCGTTTGCCGTCAAGACGTGGGCGTTCTCGATGAAATACCATCCGCCTACAAGTCGATTGATGAGGTGATGGCTCAGCAAACGGATCTAGTCAAGCCTGTGGCGGTTTTTAAACAGTTCCTTTGCGTCAAGGGTTAAGTCCTTTTAGGACAAACAAAAATGCCCGCGTCACGGCCTGACAGCGGGCATTATTTTGTTCCTATGTTTGGTTGAGTTGATTAACCAAAGAGCTTGATCCAACACCAAGCGGGGATACCAAAGATCAGGAGATAAGTAAGAATCATGATCGCAGACTGAACCAAGTGATTCTTCGAGAGATTCAACACGATGGGACCCAATACATCCCAAACCTTGAAGAGAAGGAGGAAAGAGGCGACGGCCCAGATCACGCCGAAAACCAAGGAAAAAAACGTGTACATTCTCGAAAATCCTTTGTTCGTTGCCTGTGCAGTTCACACAGGAGTCTTATTACTTGTAATGGTAAGCCGCTCGACTTAATGGTATCTTATAGCGCTCAGATCGATTCACCCGTGCGTCTTGAGTCTAATGAGACTCACGGCTCCTTTTCAAGATTCAAACGTTATGGCTCGCTTTACTGTCATTTTGCCCGAAGGTACGGTTTTATTAAAAAACGAAGCAACAGGTGAAACCCTTCGCTTGTCTGCCGATTCTGGACCGCTCGTTTTGGGTGAGATTGATATGACCATGACGTGGTCACCGAAACCTTTATCGGTAGGGCCAACTACGCCTGATGTCGCTTCTGAACCGATTCAAGCGAAGTCTGACTCGTCGGCTTTGCTCGATTCGGCTTTTGAGCTCAAACCTGAAGCGCCCGGGATCGCACCTTTGACGAAGCCCGTGCCGTCCCCAGAAGGCCTTCAATTTTCGAATCCTTATGACACAATTCGAGCTGCTCTGCCGCCCGGCTTTGGACCTAATGAAGGGGAACCCTTCATGTCGCCAGCCGATCCGATGGACCCAGAAGCGATACCGTCGGTGCGTGGGATCCGTGTGCTTGATGCTCCATTAGAGGCGCTCACAGCTGAAGACTTTGAACGCACGATTGAAGCCTTGGCATTACGACGCAATAACATCGAAGGCGAGATAGAGTTTTTAGAAGAGATCGAAGGTGACGAAACCGACATCAATGAACTGACGGCAGATTTGACCACGATCGATCAAGATATCGCGGATGTGATCGCTCGCAAAGAAGATTTTGAAGCGTTATTGAAGCGTCAGATGGAAGAATAAGCGGGTGGCTATTTACTTAATGGATGAGGACAGTTACTAAAATCATCCAAATGGGCAAAATGACTAACGAAAAAAGCGTGGTCGAAGCGACCGCTGTCGTGGCAAATTCAACGTCCGCATGATGGTATTCCGCTAATACGGCAATCTGCGTAATGCATGGAAGCGCCGCTTGAATCACATAGACCTTGGCAAAAAGCGGTGGAATTGGCAATACGTAAGTGAGCCCCAAGCAAACGACGGGACAAATCACAAAGCGCCCCAAATACACCCACAACATGTCCTTTGTGACGCGGATGTTGCGAATGCCAATGTGCCAAAGCATGCAACCCACAAAGACGAGCGCCAACGGTGTGGTGATGCCACCCATATAGCGTGCGGCATCCATGATGGCTGAAGGCGGTTCAAAGTCGATCAGAATAAAGACGATGGCAGTCAAAAAGCCAATCAAGGGTGGCGCAAAGACGCGGCGCAAGGTGCCCAATGATAAGATCTTGGGAGGTTGCTTCTTGGCGGCGTGCAATCCGTCAACGGCTTCCAAGTAATTGCCCACTGTCCAAAAGAAGGTCGTATTGGCAAAAAAGTACAGGAGCGTTGGCACCATGGCTTCTTCACCAAAGAGCGCCAATGAGACCGGTACTCCAATAAACATATTATTCGTGGCCGTAAACGCACTCGAAAAGATGCCCGAATGCACCGTGTCAATATGCCAAAACCGCGCAATCAAGCGGCTAATAAAAAAGCACGTCCAAATCGATAAGAAAGGCGTCACCATTGCGCTCGCGAGCGTCAAGAGTTCGTCATGCGTGAGGGTTTGCATGACGCTCGAAAAGAGATAGGCGGGTAGAGACAAGAAGGTGACTAAACGCGCCATTAAGGCTCGAGAGCCTGCGTCATACCACCCTTTGGCGGCCGTCAGGTAGCCTGCACCACCTAAGATCAACAGGATGATCACGCAGTTGAGCGATAGTAAAAAGGCCTCAAGGATCATGATGAAGGTGCGTTTAAGGTGAAACGATAGGCTATATGCACTCGGGCTTGTTTAAACGCTGGGATATAAACCACTCGAGATATTTTGAAATTGCATATGAAAGTCAAAAAGGATGGGCAATTTCTCATGCTATGAGAGCAATATAGCTCATACGTACGTAGTCTGTGCTTACAACGATAGTTTGCCTTCCGACGAAGTGTGAAGAGGGGTAGACTCGTTGTCGTGGAATGACAAGGCATTGTCGTAAAGTTAGCCATACGCATTTAATGAGCAGTTTATGCTGAGTACGTTGACAGGAGAGTTGATGGTCTTCTTCGCTTCAAACTTGTCTAGATTTTGACGGTGCTACGATGTCTAACTCACATATATATGACACGCACAAAGCAAGTCCTACGGTTGCCATTGAAATCAAAGGATATCTTGAAGATGCTAACGACGGCGAGCTTGCAGTTGCACTTGCATTATTACTCAATAAGTGCGAATTTACGATAGCCGATGATACATGGAACTGTTGGCAAGACCTGTCTGCACGATCGATCAACGATCGAGTGAAGATTAAAACGCATTCACTAGAGTCTCTGTTTGCAGTTGCACAAGCGACTTCAAATGGTGTGCTTAGTTTTATGCCACAGTCAGACCTGGTCGGGATAGGGCTCGAAGGAAAAATCTCTCTTTTAGGTATCGTCGTTCGCTTAAGAGCGCATTGGCAAACTCGCAGCGCGCTGAATCCGCCGATTAACCAATTCGTTATTGACGATCTTCCGGTTTTAGCTATTAGGCATACTCCATCGTTCACTGTAATGGCTCCAGCTACTCTTTTGATTGAAACAAACTGGGTCTGGGATAACGTGATGATGGGTTTATCACTTGAAGATGCAGCAACGTATCTTGGCTATGAATACATGACATTTAAGGATCGGCCAGAACGTAATAAAGGGCAGTTGGAAGACGTATATACGTTATATGGGACATATCCAGGTTGTGCAGCGCACCTTCTAGCTAATGGAGGTACTTCTGAAGCAGTCGGGAAAATGCTGTGTGACACGAGTGTCAAAGCTGTTGACATATTGATGCGCCGACTTGATATAGCTCGGGACAGTGTTTTTGAGGGGAAAAACAAGATGGCGATGCTCCTCAACAAACCAACAACAAACTAAGCGTTAGATACATTTTTCTAAGAGGTGAGATCATGAACGATAAGATTTTACTGCCTTGGCCTACTGAACTGACCATGTGTGTTGGTGATGCATTAAAGAAGCGACGTACTGTGAGAGATTGTCGCACAGAGCAAGTGCCAGATAATATGCTTGCGGCTTTACTTTGGGCTTCTGCTGGTATCACAGACGCTGACGGGCGTCGCACTGTCCCGTCAACCCTCGATCTTCGTGCTGTGAGTGTTTGGGTTGTTCGCGAGGATGGAGCATGGCGCTATAACGCAAAACACAACATGATCGAAAGAACTAGTAAGACAGATTGTCGTGAACAGACAACCTCCTATCAGTTCGAATATGCTACTAAAGCGCCCATCACGCTTGTTTATGTCGCTGATCATGAGCGCGCAAAAGCAGCTAGGCCAACAGCAGTTTACGTCGATGCTGGCACGATGGGGCAGTCAGCATTCTTGGCGGCAACCTCACTGGGGCTTAATGGTTGTATTCGTGCTTCATTCGATCACGAAAAACTGGCACAAGCGATGAACCTTGATGAAGGGCTTGAACCAATTTTGTTATTTACTGTAGGGATACCAGAATAATGAAGTACTCAGCAAGTCTGATGCCAACAGTGAAGCCATGAAACACGGCTAACTCTCCTAAGCTGTACTGGCAGCCTTCTTATGAAGGCATTTACGGGTGGACTACTTGATTGTGGTCTGCCCTTTTTTGTATTTGGTTGTCTAACAAATGATTGCGGGAGCAAATGGTAGTGGCGTGCAATGACAAGAGTTTGACGTCTACAGCTCTCGAAAGACGAATCGCACTTTTCTATAGTCCTATCAGAACAAAGCTGATTGGTGAGCAAGCTTTCATGAAAATCTGCTTATTTCACCGTTTTTCTATGCAGGAGAACCAAAATGGCACTCGACGCTCAGTTTAAAGCTCGCGATATCCGCGAGGTTCTTGATGCGA
>CALEAW010000055.1 GCA_937943605.1 uncultured Sutterella sp.
CGTAATGTCTGCTCAGATTTTTGTCTTGAGTGCACATTCTTTTGGGAAGTTCAGGGGTGACGGCATCGTTGTTCAAGATACCTGTCGTCAATGTCCGCACCCTGTGCCCTGTGCCAATGCTTGCCCACAAGGCGCCATTACCGTCGATCCGAAGACTGGGGCGCGTCGTGTGAATAAAGATCTTTGCATTGGTTGTCACCTCTGCGAAAAGGCTTGCCCGTGGGGCATGATGACGTTTGATGTTGAGGAACAAAAAGCCAGTAAATGTTTCCTTTGCGATGGCGATCCGAAGTGTGTGAAAGCCTGTCCGGCGGCTGCTATTCGCTTTGTGCCGTGGGTAGATCGTACGGGCGACGAACCGCGTCGCACGCATCATGGCTATTTGCCACAAGAAAATCGTGACCAATGTGCCATCTGCCATCGTTGATTGAAGGAATAAAAAATGAGTGATTCGAAGAAAAGATATGGCTACACCGGCCAAGGCCTTCGCGTCAACCTGACGACGGGCAAAGTGACGGTCGAACCGACTTTCCCGCGTTTTAATGGATATATCGGTGGGACGGCCTTCGGTTATAAGGTTTTTTGGGATGAAGTTCCGCCGGAAACCACGTGCGAAAGTCCTGATAACAAACTTGTCATCGCGCCGGGACCTTTATCGGGAACGGGTGCCATTTGTTCAGGTCGTACGGCCATCACGACGCTTTGGCCGACGTCTTGGCCTCGTTCTCTGATTGCTAGCGCACACGTTGGCGGTGAGCTTGCTCATAAGTTGAAGTTTGCTGGCTGGGATTACGTCATTATTGAAGGTGAATCCAAGCAGCCAGTGTACCTCTACATTGAAAACAGTAAGGTCGAACTCCGTGACGCGAGCGCTGCTTGGGGTCAGGGTACTCGCCGTGCCGCTGAAATCTTGGCGAAAGAAACGACGCCCGAAGCGAGCGTTGGCGTGATTGGGCCGGCTGGCGAACACCTTGTGCCAATGTCCAACATGATGGTTGACAAGAGTCATAGTGCTGGTGGTTTGGGTAGCATTATGGGCCGCAAGAAGTTGAAGGGTATCGTGGTCTTTGGTGATCAGGCCATTCATATTCATGCAGGCCCCAAGGAATGGGAAAACCTGGTTGACTCTCACCGCAAGATCTTAGGGGCTCACACGCACTCGATCGTTTCGCGTCGTCCGCATCCGATGTTTGAATACCATACGCCTGCTAGTCGTTGGTCGGCTTTCCCAGGTGCTAAGTGGGGCGCTGCTAATCCGCCGATTACTTTGACGGACGCAGATATGGATCCGCGTAATCTTAACCATATTGGTTATAGAACCTGTTCGGCTGAATTCTACATGGGACCCACGATGTGGAACTATGTGGTTCGTAATACGGGTTGTTATGCGTGTCCGATTCGTTGCTACTCTGTCATTCGTGATGATGAAACGGCGGCAAAATATAACATCAATCCGATTACTGAGCAGACCTGTATGGCCCTCTATGGCCGTTGGTTCTTCCCATCCTTAGTGAGCGATATTAAAAAGCCAGTGTCCCGCGAAGCTTGCCTTGTGGGCACGCAGCTGATGGACGATTTGGGTCTGTGGTGTAACTACGGTCAGTTGCATCGTGACTTCTGCTCGATGTACACCAAGGGACTTTGGAAAGAAAAGCTTAGCGAAGAAGAATATAAGAGCATCGATTGGAACAAGATCGATAATCCAGATCCTCGCATTCTGCAGGATATCCTTCCGCGTATTGCCTATCGCCAAGGTGAATTTGGTCGTTGGCTCGGTGAAACAACGCCGGCCATGCTTGAACACTTCGGCATCACTGAAAAAGAATGGCAGGCCGACCATGGAACGCTCTATTGGTCCGTTGGCCATCCGAAGCACCACGGCAACGAAAATGACGGTCAAATCGGTACGGTGTTGAATTGCTTGTATAACCGCGATCCGATGAGTCATGGCCACATCAACTTCTCGACGTCTGGCTTGCCGCTTGAGTTGCAGAAGAAGATCGCTGCCAAATTCTGGGGTGATGGTTCTTCGGTAGACGGTATTGGTGACTATCGTCCGACCAATAAGTACAAGATGATTCGTCTGCGTTGGGTTGTGGCTCGTAAAGAACTCCACGATATGCTCGGCATTTGCTCTTGGACGGCACCATGGGAATTGTCGCCGCTTCGTGAAAACGGATACATCGGCGACATCGAAATGGAAAGCAAGATCTTCCACGCTGTCACAGGTATCAACATGACGCAGGATGAACTTGACCAGGCCGGCCTTCGTGCCTTCCTCTTGCAACGTCTCTACACGATGCGTCAGCTCAAGACGAAGGATATGCGTCACGTGCATGACACCTATCCTGAATGGATCTTCCATGACAAAAAGGATCGTCCTGCCTTTACGAAGGGCACGATCCGCATGGATCGCGAAGACATCGAAAAGAGTTTTGATCTCTTCTTTGAACTGATGGATTTTGATCAGGCAACGGGTGCGCCAACTGAAAAGTGCTTGAAGGAGTACGGCTTGGCTGACACAGTTTCCGTCATGAAGAAGGAAGGTCTCCTCTAAGGTGAAAGCGAAGGAACGGATAGAAATGCAAGAAAACACGAAGACGATCTCGAAAGAGACTGAAAAGCTTTCACAGTTAAAAGCGGATATGCTCGTCCTCATCGATACCGTGGCCGACAGTAGTCGTCAAGTCCAACTGATTGATCACGAAACGCTTTTTGAACGTTTTGCTCAACGCGCTACTTCGACAGAAATTCCTGAAGTAGACGAACTGGTTCAGGAAGCCGAGGCCAATATTGATGCGGTACTTGGCCGTGAAGAAGGACAGTCTCAGCAGGTTGTCAAGTTTCGTAGCAAAAAAGAGATGAAAGCACACGCTGATGAAGTGCCTACGCAAAAAGCTCAGCGTGAAGTTTTTTCTCGCCGCGAAGTGATTCAAAATCTTCTTGCAGGTAATGTCGCTAGTGTTATGGCAGCGGCTAAGGCTGCCGATGCTAGTCAAACAGATGAACCAACCACCGGAGCATCTCGCGAGATCACGAGAGCGCTTTTTGAAGAAGTGCTTCAGCGTGTGTTAGAGGGTGACTATGGTGTGGCAAAGCTTGAAAGTTGGGACAAAGTGACCTACTACCACTATCGTCCATTACTTTCAGCTTCCTATGCTCGTATTTTGTCGGCGGAAAATAATCCGATCGAACAAATGGTCGATATGGTTCGTGAGTCTAGCCGCGTCTATCCGCGTCCTGTCGTGTTGGGCATGTTTGAAGAGCCGCCTTTTGGGTTTACGCCTGAAGAACTCCAAGACATGCTTCAACACATCGCGAAAGATCAAGATAAGCAGGATATTCGATATACAACGAGCTCGCTCGGAACAGTCTTTTTGTACTCGAACAAGTATCTAGAAGATGGTTACGCGGACTTTCTCGCTGAAGAGCAGGATGTCGGTGCCGTGATGAATCCGTAGTTCGTTGTGATATTAGGAAAATAGACATGACATATCTATTGAAAACCACTGCGAAGGCCGTCGCCATCGGTCTCGCTTCCATGGCCGCATCGGCGGTGGTACTCGCAGCTCCCACGCCTGTCGAATTTGACCTGACAGGGCACGACGACTTCGTCAAGTCCTTGGGCTCAGAAGTGACGGGCCGTCAGGTTAAAAGTGCGGATGAAGCAAAAGCGATTCTGACTAAGGTTTATAACGAAAAGCTTGAACAGCATGTGTCGAGCCTTCACTATGAAAAGGGTGTGACCTGTGTGTCATGCCACGATCAGCAAAAGCAGGGCGGTCCAGACTGGATGACGGCTGTGACCAACCCGCCAATGAAAAAAGCGTGCGGTGATTGCCACGAAACGCAGGCGTATGTCGTCAGTAAGACTGCCTCTCATAGTGAATTTGATTGCATTGCTTGCCATATGCCCAACGCAAGCCAAGGGCCGAACGATGGTAGCCAGGGCAAGATGGATGCTGTACGTCGTCTCCATACGTACGACATTAATGTCAGCCCTGATGCGACCACCTGGACAAAGGGTGAAGACGGTGCTTGGAAGCTTGCCCAAACCGAAGATGGTCATGGTTATGTGGACTTGATGTGGAGTTGTGCACGCAATGCGCCAGCAGACTATGTGGTCGCTGAAGGTCGTGGTTGCCATAGCAAAGCGACGAGTGAACTTGACCCTGGTCTCATTTATGAAGATCAGAAGGAAGTCTACGGTGAAGTGCTCAAGTGGCAAAACCCTGTGAAGGCTGGCTACAAGGACATCAAAGCGGGTGTAGAACGCATCAATAAGCTTCTTGAAGTCACGAAGCTCACTTATGACCAACAGACGCAAATTCGTCTCTTGCTCGACAAGGCGACCGAAGTGGCCGACTTGATTGAAAAGGATGGTAGCTGGGGTGCTCACGCATCGCACTACTTGCAGGATCGCGTGAAGTCTGCGTTGAGTTATGTCGATCAGGCTCAAACCCTTTTGGATAAGGGCGGTTACTAAGTAACTCACCTCTAAGGGCGGACGTCATTGAAGTCATGACCGCATGATCAAAAATGGCGATCCGCCTTTTTTGTTGGAGAACGCATTGTGACAACAAAAATCAATCGTCGTACTTTCGTCTCGCTTGCTAGTTTTGGTGCTGCCGCTTTGAGTGTCGAAGCAAAGACCACGCCGAGCGAAAGACGCCGCCCTCACTATGCCATGGTCTTTGATCAGACAAAGTGCGTGGGTTGCGGTGACTGTCAAACAGCGTGCCATGAAACAAATCATTTGCCTGAAGGTCAGGCTCGTTTGTTGATGGAACGCATTTCGAAACCTCATCGTGTGATCGGTAAGGAACCGTGTCCGCATTGCGGCAAACTTGAAGCGTGCGACTGCGAACGTCGCTATATTCGTGTGTCTTGCCAGCAGTGTGAGGACGCACCTTGCGTCACTGTTTGCCCGACTGGCGCAGCGCATCATGATCCAATCACAGGCATCGTCACGATGGATCCAGATCGTTGTGTGGGTTGTAAATACTGTATCGTGGCCTGTCCATACAATGCTCGCTTCATTAATGAAGAGACCAAAGTGGCAGATAACTGTGACTTCTGTTTGCATACGCGCTTAGCTAAGGGTGAATCCCCTGCTTGCGTCGCAAGTTGCAAATATGATGCGCTAGTTTTTGGCGATATCAACGATCCATATTCATATATCAGTCGGCTTCTCAAAGTGAAGGATACGGTACGTATTCGTCCTGAACTCGGTACCGAACCTAGTTTGAGATACATTCCCGTCGTTAAAAAAGGAGTCTAAACATGGAACTCGATTTTACGATTGGCTTAACAGAAGGGATTAGTTGGCCTTGGCCGATTGCGGTGTACCTTTTTTTGGCTGGGATTTCAGGCGGTGCTGTGGCTGCTGTACTGATGCTGAATCTCTATCGGCGTCAGACGCATGTTAATACGCCAGCATTGAAGGCGGCTTCGTTGATTGGTGCTTCGACGATCTTGCTTGGGATGGTTTGCCTTGTTCTGGACTTGACGAACCCGTTAAATTTTTGGCGAATTCTCATTCATTACAACGTGACGAGTGTGATGAGCCTTGGAGTGATGGCGCTCTTAGTCTACATTCCAGCGGTCTGCCTCTTGATGTTGGTTGCCTTTAGAGATCGTTTATCAACCTTCGGGTTGGGTTTTCTTGATCCACTCGTAGGTGGCTTAGATGCGCGTCGTCATGGTTTGTCATGGCTCACGCTTATCATGGCTTTGACGATTTGTGCTTATACGGGCTTTTTAATTTCGGCGCTCATTCGCTTCCCACTGATCAATCAAGCAGTTTTGCCTGCGCTCTTTGTTGCGTCTGGTCTCTCAGCAGGGATGGCGGCCACAAAGGCCATGGCTGTGGGTTGCTTTGGTGATCATATAGAAAGCGGTGATCAACATTTGATGCATGGCGCTGAGTGGCCTGTTATGGCGGCAGAAGCCTTTTGCCTCTTTATGATCGCTGTTTCTTTGGTCAACGGCAATGCTGCTGCGCAAGGCGCTGTCATTGCATTTACTGATGGCGTATGGGCAACCGAATTTTGGGTTGGCGTGATTGGCGTAGGTTTTATTTTGCCTTTGCTTTTTGGCCTGATGAAGCAAAGCCGTGCCGCCTTTTATATGGGCGCACTAGCCTCCGTCGTAGGCATGATGTGTCTACGTCTCTTCATTCTTTATGCGGGCCAGCTTAATGGCCTTTAAAGAGAATGTCTGTTTGACGTTCTAATGACGGGCATCTGAAGCGCACTTCAGGTGCCCGTTTAATCAAAGGAGTTGTTATGACCGACCTCGCTCAAGCGATGCATCCCGCTGTGACCCGTGTGCCTGTTTATAAACATAACACGCGTGTTAAGACAGAAGATTATGTGGCCGAAGAGGTGCCCATTGCTTTGGTGTATAACGGCATTTCGCACACCGTCATGATGGGCTTGCCGCTCATGCTTGAAGCGTTTGGTGTAGGGTTCAGTCTTTCAGAAGGTATCGTTCGTGATCGCTCTGATATTTATGACGTTGAAGTTGTTGAAGCCTGTGGACTCGGTCGAGAAGTGAGATTGACGATCAGTTCAGAAGCTTTTTTACACTTCAAAGCGCGACGTCGTGCCATGCTTGGTCGAACGGGCTGTGGTATATGCGGTATTGAGAGTCTCAATGATGCTATCCGTCCAGTTCCTGTATTAAAGCAAACACAAAACTTTGATATGCGAAACTATCAAGGCTTGATGGCACAGCTAGGGCATTTTCAAAAAATTGGTGCTTTGACTGGATGTACACATGCTGCAGTCTGGGTAAGTCCAGATGGAATACCGCTCTCTGGCACAGAGGATGTTGGGCGTCATGTGGCGCTCGATAAGCTACTCGGGATGCGCGCCTTAGAAGGCTGGCATGATGGCGCACTGATTGTGAGTTCGAGAGCCTCTTACGAAATGGTTCAAAAGGCAGCAATGTGTGGCGTTGAAATCATGTTTGCGGTCTCAGCGCCTACGGCATTAGCTGTGAGAACGGCGCAACGGTGTGGGATAACGTTGGTCGCGTTCGCTCGAGATAAAGGCTTTAACGTTTATACACATCCAGAGCGACTCATTGAGTAGCGTTGTGCTTCAATGTGATTGTCATCTAGTGGACATAAAAACGCCATTAAATCATCGTCAAACTGTCAAATTCTCGTGACGAAGCTGTCATCTTCAGTCTTCAAAATACGCCCTGACACGAATAAGAGACCTCATTATTCGGTGTTTGTTGAATGTAAAGGACTGTCATGACTCATAATCTCTCCCGTCGTAACCTCTTTAAATCCGCTGCCGCGACCTCTCTCTTGCCTGCCATGGGTGGCATTGCTGCTTTTAGCCCGCTCGCCATGGCCGCTGAAGCGCCGAAGACCGCTCGTACGCTTAAGGAAGTGGTTGCTATGACGCCTGTTGAAATGGCTAAGCATAGCGAAGTGGTTCAGACGGCCTATCGTATGATTACCACGGCTGCCGAAAAGCTTCGCAACCCGACCCTCCGTAAGACCGTACTCGACATCCTTGATAATCCAGTGCCGACGCTTGACATGTCGGCCGAAGCCACGACGCTCACTGAATTGAAGAGTCTTGGTTTGATTGACAAAGATCGTACGAACGTTTATCCGCCGCTTGCTAATGCCACGCAGGCGCCGCAACCCTTCTGGAGCGCACCGGGCTCTGGCTACAGCAGCCACCACGCTTATCCGGGTGGCCTTTGCACGCACGTCGCTTTAAATGTGGCTGTTGCCGAAGCCTTCTATGCGCTCTATGAGAGCGTCGATGGTTTGAAGATCGACTTTGATGATGCAGTGGGCGGCGAAATTCTTCATGACCTTCATAAGCCTTGGGTCTTCCAGTGGGAAGACGATGGTAGCTGCCGCAAAGAACTCCCGCTCGCTGGCACAGGTGAACACCATGTGTTGAGCGTGGCCGAAAGCATCCGCCGCGGTATTGCGCCGTCCTTCTGTGTGGCTCAGGCTTGCGCTCATGAACATCCGGGTAGCCCCGCTGGTGAAAAGCAGGTGGTTGGCTGGTTGCGTGCCGCTGCTGTCATCGCAGGCGTTGATCCCGTGAAGCACGGTCTCTTAGCTGCGGATGGTAAGACTTTACCGCTCCCACGTCGCATTGAAGGCTGGGTGGTTCATTTGGCCGACCACGACTGGGTCATCTCTGTGCCCGCTTGCCAATGGGTCGTGAAGGCGCTTCGTCGTCTCGCTGAAACGACCTACGGCGTCAAGGACGAAAAGACTTTTAACGCGATGCGTAACTACGTGCTTTGCGAACTCACCGCTATGCGTCTTTATGGCATCCTCTCCGAAAAGGGTGAGGAAGCCTTTGCTCGTGAAGTGGCTCGTGTGTTGAAGGCGTAATTCGCCATCAAATTTCACACTCAATACGCCTCGATGTCCTCGTGATGTCGGGGCGTTGCTGTTTAGGGTTTCTTGGTATCTTTTCGGAATTAGCTACGGGTATTCCATGGGTGGGAGGCTTCCGAAAACGACTTGGAGAGAGTCGAAAATTAGTTTTAATTGTAAATATTTGCATAGGGTTTGACTCGTAAAGGATTCAGATTTTCTGAATCGTTTAAAGTTCGTTTGTTGCCCGTACAATACTCCGGCAACTATCTATTGGAGAGACCGACCATGCATTTCAAATCTTTATTGCTCACCACGACGTTGACCGCGCTCTTGGCGAGCCCAGCTTTTGCCGCAAACGAGATTCCGCAAGGCCAAATTAAAGGAACGGCCTATACGCATACTGACCGCACCATGGCTGAAGCCTTGGCGAATGCGTGGACGGTGTTGCCAGCTAATATGACGGGCAATAAGGCTTACGAGGGCCTCTACAAGGATCATCCAAAGGTGATGGGTAAAGTGCCGAGCGTGATCTTTGTGCATGGCTCGGGTGGCATCAACCCTGAAATCAAAAAGTTCCAGCGTTGGATGGCAAACGAACTCAGCATTGCGAGCATTACACTTGATAGCTATCAGTTACCTGACCGCATGACCTATTCGTCACCCATTGCCAAAGAAGACTACGAAAAGATTCACGCCTTGCGCGCTTCTGAACTCAAGGCCGCTGTGGACTTCTTGCGTAAGCAGTCCTGGTTTGATGGCCGCTTTGTGATTGCTGGCACTAGTGAAGGTGCCGTGGCGGTCGCGCGCTACAAGGGATCAGCCGATGTGCCGCAAGAAAAAGGCCGCATCATCTATTCGTGGTCTTGCGAAAACAACTATCACGTCGAAACGCATCGTACGGCCGTGCCCGATACAGTGCCAGTGCTTAACGTCATGAGTAAGACCGACAAGTATTTCTCGAAGGCCAATCCTTATATCGGTAACGAGAATGCGACGGGCACCTGCCGTAATGCGCTTTTAGGTCACCCTGACGTTGAGATCGTGCAGATTCCTGATGCCCCACACACCCTGATGAATCAAGAAAAGGCCTTGGATAGCGCCAAGGACTTCTTACGCAAGGTCTTCAATATTCCGTGTGGCTGCGAATAATCGGTTGAAGTAGTCCGAATCTAACACCACCAAAAACAACATTGCCCGGTGAACGTGAGTCCATCGGGCAATGTGTTTATGGGTCAGAGGTTTTTAAGCCGGCTGCACTTGACGACCCTTGAGGAGGCGACCCACGCAGTGGTAGACCACGAGGAGCGCCAGGATGATCAGGGCAACAGCGAGAAGTCCCTGGAGACCGTGCACCATGAAGACGAAGGTACCGTTAGCCATGGCGGCGAAGACTTTGAAGAGAGCCATCAAGAGCGCCGTCATTGTGACCACGAACATGACCGTCATCGGGATGTAGAGCATCCAACCCTTACGACCCGTACTCTGGAGGAACACAGCCAAAGCCGTGAGAACGAGCGCAGAGAGGAGCTGGTTGGCGGAGCCAAAGAGTGGCCAGATGCTCATGTAACCCGCCTGGCAAAGCGCAAGACCACCCAGGAGCGTGACAACCGTCGCGACGACCGTGTTGCTAAAGAAGGTTGCGACCGGACCCTTCTTTTGACCTTCAGAAGGCGTGCAGAGTTCTTGTAAGCTCATGCGACCGATACGGGCAACCGCGTCAACCGAGGTGAGCGCAAGGGCAGACACACACATCGTGAGGATGCAAGCAGAGATTTCAGCTGGGACACCAAAGATATTCGTTAAGAAGCCCGCAACGGAGTTTGAGAAGAGCTGGAAGGGTGTACCCGAAGGGAGCTGACCGTTCGAAGCTGCAGCGCAAACCACGACGAGCGCAACGACACCGAGTACGCATTCAACAAGCATCGAGCCATAACCGACGAGGCGCATGTCACGTTCGTTGGCAATCATCTTCGACGAGGTTCCCGAAGACACAAGACTATGGAAGCCCGAGACGGCACCACAGGCGATCGTCACGAAGAGGATCGGGAATAGATCAAGATTATTGACCGTGAAACCCGCAAAGGCCGGCATATTGATGGTCGGATTTTCAACGAAGACACCGATGACACCCGCGGCAATCATGCCGATCAGAAGGAACATCGAGAGGTAGTCACGCGGTTGCTTCAAAAGCCACATCGGCATCACAGACGCAGCAAAGAGGTAGGCAAAGACGACCCAACGCCACGTATCCGTGCTTGCATACATCGGGAAAGCGATGCCAAGCGCCACCATGCCGAGCATAAGCACGATGCCAACGCCGAGCTGCACTTGAGGATTCGGCTTCATGTACTTGATGTAAAGACCAAAAAGAAGAGCACCTACCATGTAGATCATGGAGATCGACGCGGCAGCCGCATTAGGCGTTGCCAGCGTGCCAGCTTTGGTGAAGCCATTAAAGGTTGCGGCAACCATGTCAGCAAAAGCCGCAATGACGAGCATTGTGAAAAGCCAACAGAACGTCAAGAAGAGCTGGCGACCAATGCGACCGACATACTGTTCAATCAGCATACCCATGGACTTGCCACCGTTTTTAACGGACGCATAAAGCGCAGTGAAGTCCTGAACGGCACCGAAGAAAATGCCGCCAAAAATAATCCAAAGCAACGCGGGTAACCAGCCAAACATAGCGGCAATAATCGGACCCGTCACAGGGCCCGCACCAGTAATGGACGTGAACTGGTGAGCAAAAACAGAGAGTCGAGAAGCGGGTTGGTAATCTTTGCCGTCATTACGTAGAGCGGCAGGTGTCGGTGCGTTTTCGTCTACACCCCATGTTTTTTCGAGCCAACGGCCGTAAAAACGATAACCGAGGTAGAGAGAAACGATCGCGACAGCCATCATAGTCAGACCGTTCATAATCATTTCCTAAGAGGTTTGTTGCTTGGATTGTGAGGCTTGGATTAAATGCCTCATGTTTAACTCTAAACCCCTGTTAGAGAAAGGAAAATAGGGCGGTTGACTTATAAGCGATCGACTGTAGGTATTGTCGAGAATGGGTGTTTTGCTTACGGCTTATGCGCGAAATCTAATGCCATTAGGTAAAGTCGAAATGATATCTGTGAGATCTTAAAGTGATCGTTGTTTTGGATCTATAAAAGCCGCAAGGCAGTTGCGCATTCTGTGTGTTTTTAAGTGGCAGAGTGTAAGGATCATTGACCAGAAAATTGATCAAGATAAGTTTTTTATGCGTTGCGACGGTTTGTGTGGGGGTGTGAGCAAAAGAACAGCAAAAGAAGCCGGCGACACAAAAAGAAAAGCGGCCAACACCCGAGGTAAGGGTGTTGGCCGCTTTAGTGTGTACTCAAGGCGTGAAGGTTACTTCTTGAGCGTCACAAGACGGTTGTTGTCGATCACTTCGAACGTGTCGCCATTCTTGACGAGACCACGAACGTCGGTGAGGTCAGCCGGGAAGCCCCAAGCATTGGTGACCTTTTCCTGAGCGATGTCGATTTCAACGATCACGTTGTGGTTCTTAGAGACGGCGTAGAGCTTGCCATCGTCGTAAACCATACCGGTGATGTAGAGTTCGCCGAGCGTACGATCCTTCTTGAGGTCAGCAGCAGGCATGAATTCAGCGGAGAGCGTCCAGTCAGCCATCAAAGCCTTGGAGATCACGAGCTTCGTGTGGTTCTTGTTGTCAGGCACCGTGGCGGTGTAGACATAGCGACCATCAGCGGCAGCGGAGTGGATGTAGCTGAACTTAGCGCGTTCGGTACCGACACGGGCACGACCCAAGCCACCGATATGTTCAACTTCTGTACGGCCAGCCGTGAAGTTGCCCCAACCCTTGACATCGTCAGCATTCGGATTCCAGCGAGCGCGCAAGAGGCTCTTGTTGGAACCCATGAGGATGAAGCCATCCTGATAGGGAGCGATACCCACGAGGTCGAGCACGTTGGCGGAGTACCACGGGTCATAAGAAGCAGACGTTGCAGGCTTCATGTTGTTGTCAAGCGCCCAGAACGTGTACTTGGAACCCACCATGTACTGACCATTGATCATGCTGAGCGTGTTGATCTTGTCATTGATGCCTTCGATCTGACGAACGTTGGCGACCGTCAACATGCCGTTCACATTAATCGGCGCATTCTGAGCGTCGTGAGCGAACGTGATGCCGAGCTTCTTGTCATTGGCCTTATAGGCAAAGTCAGGATCCTTCACATCGCGCTTACCGAGGAAGTTGATGCCAGACCACATGCCTTCCCAGCTGTCAGCACTCCAAACCACGTACTTCGGATTCCAGGAGAAGCGAACAGGATCGCCCTGACCCCAGAACGGCGGGACGCCCGTGCTCCACAAGGCCTGGAAGCAGTTAGAAGCAACGATGAAGCAAACGATGCTGAAAGCGATACGGTTGAACTGCGTGAGCGGACGATAGACCTTACCCTTGAATTCTTCAATCAAGGCGTCAAAACGCGGAGCGAGATAGACGGCCAAGCCAAAGAGGAAGACCACGCACCAGAACACGACTTCAGCCCAGAACTGGGTGTGAAGACCGAAGATGTCGAGACCGAAACCCTGGCCAACGTCACGCATGGCGTGGTTGCCATAGTGGCGGAAGCTGGAGTAAAGACCGATGGCAGCCATCACGAGCATCGTGGCGAGGTACTTCGGCTTAAAGCCATAGCGCACCATGAAGAGCGCCGTCACGCCGATGTAAGCCATCTGCTGACGCTGACCCCAGCAGAGCGTGCAAGGGGAGTCACCCATGAAGTAGCCAAGAATGATGTTGGCAATACCGACAGGCAACAAAACGATGAGCAAGCCGCCCCAGCAAAGGAGGTCGTAGAAGGTCTTGGCCTTCTTAATATCCTGGTCGTTGACCGGAAGTGCATAATTCGTCATGTCTCAATCTCCTTAAAGGTTAAGGACGCCGAGAATGGCGTTAGAAACGTGGCCGATGTACATGAAGACAACGACGGCCCAGGAAACAATGAGGAGCGTCCAAGCAAGCTTTTCTTTTTCAGGCTTGAATAAGAGCAGCAGCACGGAGGCGGTGAGCATCAGAAATTCTAAAAATTCCATGATTTATCCCTCGTGGGTGATGGTTATTCGCAACGTATATTCAACGTCGCGGTGTTGAAAAAACGGGTTTTAAATTCGTCTTGCGTTTTTTAGGAACGCAAAGACCTAGCACGCATCAAAGAAGCCTTTGAAGCGCGGCAAAAATTCGGTTTAAAAAGAAGAACGTTTAGTCGGGTTCTGGGCCAAAGGCGAGCGTATGCTCGGGACCTCGTGCAGCACTTAAGCCAGCAATTCGACCGAACGTAAAGACTTCAGCGAGCGCATTGCCGCCCATGAAGTTTGCGCCATGAATGCCACCCGTCACTTCGCCCGCAGCAAAGAGGTTCGGGATGACCTGGCCACGCCGATCCAACACTTCGGCGCGCTTGGTAATTGCGATGCCCCCTAAGGACACATTGACTGACATCGACACTTTGGCTGCATAAAAAGGCGCTTTCACAATCCGATTGACTAACATATTCGGATTGCGGCCAAAAGGATCCATTTTGTCGGTCACAGCCTTGTTATAGGTGTGCACCGTTTGCGACAGGGTTTCGGCGGGGATCTGAAGCTTGAAAGCCAGTTCACCCAGTGACTTTGCCGAGACCGCATCGCCTTTGGCTAGCGCCTCATCAAAGGCGAGTCGCGAAAGCGGTCTCATGCCAGCATACCCATCCGCATCTAAAATCGGAAACGCGAGTCGTCCAGGTTGCGAAAGCACTGCATCAGACACTGTGACGCCCTGTTGATCTTCTGCGACAAACCGTTTACCGAGGCGATTGACAAGCACCATGTTTTCTATGGGCGAAATCGCGCCGACAAAGCGGCCATCGGCGATGCTACCAGGCAAGAGTTGGAAATGATCCATTCCGACCGTCGCAGCACCGATATCTTCAAGGGGACGAATCAAATCACCCGTCGCACCTTGACAATTGGTTGTGTGAAGATGATCAAGTCTCGGGTCAAACCGAGTCACTAGATCATCATTTGCACTAAAACCCCCAGTGGTCACGATCACGCCTTTACGTGCGCGGACGGTGTATTCGTGGCCATCAGCGGTTTTGACAAAAACACCCAGCACAGGGCCATTCATGCCATCACGCAAGACACGAAGCACTGGCGACAGGGTGCGTAGCTCAACACCCAGGGCCTTACACTTAGCCAACAGGGGATCAATGTAGCCTTGACCTAAAGGCGCACGCGGACTATGGGTACGAGGCCAAAGGCTCCCGTAGACCTGATAGACGCCCGGCGCAAATTCAACACCACAATCCTTCAACCATTGAAGGGTGACAGGTGCCCCGTAGGTGACCGTTCGAACCAACTCAGGGTTCGCACCCCAAAAGCCACTCTCTAACATTTGCTGAGCGTGTTTTTCAGGCGAATCTTCGACACCGATCCGACTTTGTTCGACCGGATCGACCGCATTAAAGGCATCAGCTAAGCGGGTATTGCCGCCCACTTCAGCCATCTTTTCAAGAACTAACGTTTTCGCCCCTGCGCCTTGAGCCATGATGGCCGCAGCAAGCCCAGCGCCACCCGCACCCACAACGACAACATCAACGGTTTCGTCCCAGGTTTGCGACGGGGTTTGAGCATGACTCCAAAGCGGAGTAAGGCCTGTGACAGCCCCAGCTTTGAGGAGTGTTCGACGATCTAAACGAAAGTCCGACATACGTTACCAACTATTCCATTTTGTTTCGGGATGAAATTTACGCCATTCACAGACATTCGCCAAGTGTGAATGTCTACTACGTAAAAGACGATATTGACAGAATACTAAAGTTCGTGTAATGAATGCATCCATCATGATGAAATTCACCCAAAACCCTTCTCTTATGCGCACGATTCGACTTGTCTTTACCTTTTGTGCCTTTTGGTTTATCGGAGTCAATCTCCTATGGGCCAATCCACCAACGCGAGAGGTGCGTGTCATTGGTGTTCAAGAAAGCATCTTTCAGACGCAGCAGGCGTTTTTTAGACATACGATCGATCAACTCAATGCAGTGGTTGAGGATCGCGTCTATGTGTTGCGTCCGATCAAGTCGCACGAACGCTTTGATATGAAGACCTACGGCGAACTCGATTTTGCGATCGTGAGTCCGCATGTCTTTTCGTTACTTGAGCGCTATAACGGCTTTACGCCGATGGCGTCTTTATACGTGCCCGTGTCGGATAAGCCTAAGCCCGTCATGTCGACGGTACTTTATGCGTCGCCTGAACGTTTAAAGCATGAGTCTTATGGTGATCTGGATGCGTTGACATTGGGGACTTTTGCAAAGCGTCCCATTGCGGTCATAGCGGGTGACGTTTGCGATACGGCTTTACTTCTTCGTAACGAAATGACGTTGCGAGGGCTTAATCTCCCCATCATTCATGAGGCGGGGCGCGGCTTGAGTCCAGAGCAAGCCGTCAAGGTTGCCAAAAGCGGAGGTTACGATGCGATTGCGGTGTCCACGGACTTTGTGCGGGAATTGCCGCCCTACTTATTTGAAGGGTTGATTCCGGTTGACCTTCGAATTGATGATGCGTCAGGCTTGGTGAGTTCAACGACGCCTCTGCCGGGCTGGGTCTTTGCGGCCGGTCTAGAAACGCCACGCGACAATGTGAGAGATTTGACGGCGACCTTATTGAGTCTTGCGATTTCGCCCAAGATGCAGTGGGGGCTGCCGGCCGACTATCGTGCTGTACATCAGGCGGCGGAACGCGTCAAAGACGATGCGTATCGAAGCTTTCAAAAGAAAACCTTGCTCGAAATGATAGAAGAACATTGGGTCTGGGTGTTGTTTGGGTTGACGATTGTTTTGGGGCTCATTTGGCACAGCATTGTGGCTGAACGCATGGTGCGTCAACGCTCGGCAGAACTCATGGCCACCGTCAAAAAGCAGCGTGCGGCGGAGCGTCAGTTTGAAGAGCTTGAACGCCTGACGGCTGTTTCTCAAATGTCCAATATCGTGGCGCATGAATTGCGTCAGCCTTTGGCTGCAATTACGAACTTTGCCATGGGGTTACGTCGTCGAAAAGACAATGGGTCGTTAACGGACGATTCTTTAGACTTTGCCTTAGGGCGCATCCTCTCAGAAAACGAACGCGCGAGTGATATCGTTGAACATGTGCGTGGCTACGCCCGACGTCGTGCGCGCATCGTGACCGAGATCCATTTGGGTGAGCTTACGCGTAAAATCATGGGGTCAATCAAGGCTTCAACGACATCGCCCGTAACCCTTCAATGTGATATGCCAGCTGATTTGGTGATGGATGGGGATACGCTCGAAGTGGAGCTTATCTTGCGTAATCTCATCAAGAACGCCGTCGAAAGTGTCGCTAAAACGCCCGATGCGATGGTGACCGTTCATGGGTTTGCCCGTGAAGGGCAGGTGGCATTGGTCGTTGAAGATAATGGCCCCCTTCAAACGCGTGCTGAATTAGATCGTTTGGCTGTGCCTTTAGTCTCAGAAAAGTCAGGGGGCTTAGGTTTAGGTCTATCGATTGTGCGTAAATTGATTGAAAGCTATGGCGGTCGGATTGCCTTTGAGTTAGCTAGCCCTAGTGGTCTCAAAGTCTATGTGACACTACCCGTTAAGCCAGATTTTTCTGTTCAACTTCCGCTTCAAGAGGAAAACCAACATGGATAGTCGAAAAGCCCGTGCAGTGATCCGTATTGTTGATGATGACGCGGGGGTTCGCGAATCATATAAGTTTTTGGTCGAAAGCGAAGGGTGGCTCGTGAGAACCTACCCAAGTGCCGAAGCCTTTTTAGAGTTGGATGACCCGTCGATTCCAGGGTGCGGCATTTTTGATGTGCGCATGACGGGGATCTCAGGGATGGAACTTCATGAAAAGCTCTTAGAGCTCAGCCATCGGCTCCCTGTGATCTTTGTAAGCGCGCACGGCGATATTGAAATGGCTGTCAAAGCCATGCGTCGTGGGGCGGTGGACTTTTTAACGAAGCCCGTCGTCGACGAAAAGCTTTTATCAAGTATCGAGATGGCCGTGAGCCAGAGCTTTGAAGAGATCGAAGCGAGCGTTGCGCACGATGCGACGCTTGAAGCTTGGAAGGCACTGAGTCCGCGTGAACGTCAAGTTGCGGTGCTCGTGAGCGAAGGCTTGATGAACAAAGTGATCGCTGATCGACTCGGGATTGCCGATCGTACGGTGCAAGTGCATCGATCGAACGTCTGCCAAAAGTTGGGCGTCAAGCACGCCGTGGGCGTTTCGCAAATCATTACGCAATTACGTCGTCTGGGAGCCATTGAATGACGATACCTGTCACAGGTTATGACGTTGTCATTGTGGGCGCGGGGCTTGCAGGCTTATCTGCGGCGCTCACGGTGGCTGAGTTTGGGCTTAACCCCATTGTCTTCGAAAAGGCCGATAAGCCGGGTGGCGCCACAGCCTATTCGTACGGAGGTTTTAATGCAGCCGACTCGGGGCGACAGATTCCATTAGGCATTGAAGATAGCCCTGAAAAACACTTTCGACAGGCGTTAAAGCGCTCTGGCGACAAAGGGCGTGAACCCCTTTTAAAGACACTGTGCTACGAAGCTTATGGGACGCAACAATGGCTTGAAACCATTGGGGTTCAGTTTGAGGATCGCATCTATCGTGCCCCTGGGAGTCACTTTCCACGAACGCACAAACCCGTTCAGCAAAGTGGCGCGGCGTATATTGAAGCGCTTCTAAGAGCATTAGAACCCTTTGAAGTGCCGATCGTCACAGAGGCCGAAGTTAAGACTTTGATCCGTGCCCGTGCGGCGGATCGAGAGGGGTATGAAGGCCCCGTCACTGGGGTGAGAGGCGTTTGTCGAGGGCAAGCGTTTACGTGTCATGCCCGATGCGGTGTGGTCTTAGCGAGCGGTAGTTTTATTCGTAATCCCAGTATGATGGCGCTTTATGCCCCAGGACTCGCCCACGTGGCACCTTGGTTTGACGTGGGCGCTGAAGGTATCATGCATCAGGCTGCGACCGATATTGGGGCGGGGCTTGTGGGGATGAGTTACTTTGAAATCGGGTGTACGTCATCGACCTTCGGTATTCCGAACGATCCATCGCGCTTCATTTTGGTCAATCGCTTAGGGGAACGTTTTGTACGTGAAGATCTGCAAAAGTCTGAGATTTTGCCAGCAGTCCTTCGTCAACCCGATCGCATGGCTTGGATGATTGCCCATGGTCAAGACCATCGTGATCCATTGGCACAACCCGCCTTAGAACAACTTCTGATGCGTGCGCTTGATCGCTTCAACGAAAGTGTGATGCTTGAGCGTCCTGACCCCTTTGGGCGTGATCCAAGACTCTTACGCGTGATCGAGAAGCCTTTTTCAGTCAGTAAACTCACACCTAAACTCTTGACGAGCTATGGTGGCATCGAAATAGATGAAACGGCACGTGTGCTTGATCGCTATGGGCAGCCGATCGAAGGCTTGACGGCTGCGGGTGACGTGACGGGGGGTATTCATGGCGAACATGCGCTTTATGGTGACCTCTTGGCGTCTGCGGCAGTTTTCGGGCGTATTGCCGCACGCACTTTGGTGTGGTCAGGTCGAAAACGTCCAATAGGTCGACGACGGATGTCACGTTAACCCGCGTCGAGTGTTTTATATCTCGACATGCAAGACACACGGCTTCGTGTGTCTTTTTGCTTTGAAGGCAGGCATAGCATCTTGAGCGCCATAATGGCGACACGGCGTGAGCTCTGCGTCCATCGCCCAGCGAAGATTCGTTTCAAAAGGCGTTGGCGCGGTTTGAATTGTAGGCGTGGCCAAAGTCACCGCAGCTTTGGCACGATTCGCGAGGCTAACAACGGGTAGTGCGAGCAAGGCTTGAAGCAAAGTCCGTCGATTAATCCCCATGATTGCCTCCTAATGTTGAGCGGTGAACACAATTGCAATCGTAGCACGGGACGAGGACTGTAACCGACTGCGACAAACGCTGTTGCATTTGTTTGACATTAATCTCGTGCAAAATGCAACAAAATAGACCAAAAAAGTCTGTTGTAGAGGGGAATTAGGCGTTTTTCTGATCAAAATGCGTGCATTTGAATTATAAACGTAGGCTATACAGTGCGACAGGTTACAAAACATCTGAAAAACAGGCGTTTCTTAAGTGTCTCTTAAAAGTGGTTGGTAAAGTTGCCGTTTTGGATAGACAAAATCATGTCTCTTTGCATATTCCTTGAATGGCAGGTAAAAAGCGAGAGGAAAACAACATCATAAGTAGTATTTTCCCTATGAGACTTCCAAAAATCCTTAAACTTCATTTAGTATGACTCCGTCTGCTTTTTATTAGGTTAAGCAGGCTAGCTGTTAGATACTTGTTATGCGAACTGGTCCATGCATAATCAAGGTTTGTCTTTCCAAAAACACGCGTTGAGGTTCTTTGTTTAGGCAAGAACGTTAACGGGATGTCATCACCAATGCTTTCTGTACTTCTAGCATTGGTTGAAACCTTTTAAGCATAGGTTGAAATTTTTGGGGTTTTACTATGCTTTTTTTAATGCCGGGTCGACAGTGAAGGGTCTTCCCGGCATCTTTTTTTGTTTTTGCCTAAATACTTCCTGACTGCTCAATGGTGAGTTGATGAGCCGGTTGACAGTGTGTTATAGAACTGCGCTTTGAATCGTATTAATCAAACGACGCTTAAAGGCGACAATCGTTCCAGGTGCAAAAGGCGCTTCGTGAAGGCTTAACGCTTCGTTTAGGTGTGCACCAGATGCTCGACTACTTTTCTTCCCATGCGTAAGGCGTCGTCAGTGTTTTGCGAATGCGATCGGTTACATCGGGTGGCGTGGGAGTATCAAGAATATTGAGGACGGCTGCGAGTTGCTCTTCGGTGACGAGTGCGACCGTTCGATCGAGGCGCGCAGCAAAAAGCGTACGTAATCCTTCTAATACCAAGTCGTCTTTACTTAACTCGGTTTCGGTAGCGAGCGTTTCGAGCCGTTCGGCCATGACGGCAGGTAAGGTAATGGTCATTTGTACAGACATGTCAACCTCCTGAAACGTGAAAGGCATAGTCGTCATCAATGACTTCTATAAAACGTTTCTATGATGAAGTCTATCGCAAAGGCACGGGTGAGGGAAGATCTTGGTGATGCACCATTAGAGCGCAATGAAGATCATTGAATCTCAACCCGATCGGGGTGGTGTGATGGCTCACTTCAAGCGCACAAAAATGTGTCGCTTCGGACAAACAACCATGCGCAAAACGCTAGACTTAGCAGTAAACTGTAAAGATTGACAATGTTTTTTGAGTGACCAAAGTGGTTTAACGCCATGCCTAGCCTGCGTATCTAGTGGATGCGGTGGGGACGATGGGTGGTTGAGCCAATACCAGAAAATAATAAGGATGAGATCATGACGCTCGACAAAGCGAAGGTTTATGAACAATTTTTGGCGCCGATGTTGGTGGGCTCCAAATCGGTGACGCGATTTGAGACGATGACGCCTGAAACGATCGATGTCCTCACCTACGTCGTGGAACGGATGATGGCCGAAGAGGCGAGTCCTCTCGAAATTGCCGAGGCTGTGGCTTGGGTCGCCGCTTCGCGTATTTTGAAGTCGACCGAACTGATGGTAAGCGTCCCGAATACGCCGATTGTGCTTGAAGTCTTTATCGAAAAGGGTTGCCCGTCGCCTTATGCCGATCAGCGGCATTTGTTCCCAATTGGGCTCGATGAACGACTCTTGAGTCTGATCCCGAAAGAAGTGACGTGTTGCGAAGGCAAGAGCCTCTTAAAACGTATCGCCAAGGTGCTCCACGAAGAAGAGGTCGTCATGATCGAAAACCGCTTCATCAAGGCACCTTCGCAAGCGGGTGGCACGTACTACTTTGAATATCAAGAAAAGCGTCGCGAAAACCGATAAACGCGCGACGCTTGCTGCAAAGAAAAAAAGCCTGGCAAACGGAATGTTGTCAGGCTTTTTGTCGCTTCGTCGATGGCCTTAGTTCGTTTTAGGCCCTCTAAAGGCTAACAACGCTTGGATAAAATCTCGACATCCATAGAGCGTCATAAAGAAGGCGCTCACAGGTATCGCAGCATAGGCCCAGCGCACTTGTAACCACGGAATCGATTGAAAGGTCGCCTGGGCGCGCATCACCCAAACCCAGCCATACCAACAGATGAGGGCATAGGTCGTTAATTCAATGAGGGTGACGATCAGCCGACAAACGTGCCCAGTTGGGGTACCAGCCAACCGTTCGGTGAGGACGTCAACCATAAAGTGACTACGCGTACGCACGAGTTCCATCGCACCCGGGAAAATCATCCAAACCAAGAAAATTTGAATCCAGTCGTCCGTTTGCGTGAAGTTATAAACGGGCACAAAACGAACGAAGATATTGGCCAAAAAGAGGACAAAGATCGCCGCTAAGCAAAAGACACTCACTGAGCGAGCGACTAAACTCACAGCGCGATCGAGCGTACCTAAAAGCGTTAGTAAAGCGTTCACAGCGGTCTCCTTAAACTTCAAAAGCATACTACTTAGCGAAGCACTGAAACTAATTCACCAAACGAGCAAGACTCAACGAGAGTTCAGGAATAAAGGCCACAGCAATGGCCGCCAACACCATGATTAACACATAGCCCACGGCTTCTTTGGCAATCTCAATCACTTTTTCGCCGGTAATCGAACTCATCACATATAGATTCAACCCGACGGGTGGCGTAAGCACACCAACGGCTAAAGCAATACACATCACGACGCCCAACTGAATGACGTCATAGCCAAAGGACTTCGCTAACGGCACAAAAATCGGTACGGTGATCAACAAAATAGCCGTCCCTTCCATGAAGCAACCCATCAAAACGAGCAACGCAATGATGATCAAAAGGACAGGCGCAACCGTTGCAAAAGAGGTTGAAATAAAGGCAATGGCTTGTTGTGGAATACGCGTATAAAGGAGCACATACTGAAAAAAGCCCGCTGTGGCAATCACAAACATGACTTTAGCTGTTTGCTCCACGGTTTCCCAAAAGATCCGCGGGAGGTCTTTGACATGTAATGTTCCGTAGACGAAAAAGCCTAAGAACATCACATAGAGTGACGCTACAGCAGCGGCTTCAGTCGCTGTAAAGAGGCCGCCAAACATCCCACCCATGACGATCACGGGGGTCATCAAGGCAAAGAAGGCTTCTTTAAACGCAATCCATCGTTCACGCATGGGCACGGGCGTCGTTTTGGCATAGCCCTTACGTGCGCACACAAAGCTAGACCATGCCATAAAGCCAATGCCGAGCAAAAGGCCTGGTACTGCGCCCGCCGCAAAGAGGGCGTTGACACTTGTTTGCGTGAGTCCCGCGTACAAAATGAGTGTAATCGAGGGCGGAATAATGGGGCCGAGCGCACCGCCCGCAGCAATCGTTGCGCAACTAAAAGGGCGCCCGTAACCCGATTTCGTCATTTCCGCAATGGCAATCATGCCGATCCCAGCAGCGCACGCAGCGGCAGATCCTGACATCGCTGCCATCACAACGCAAGCTACAATGGCCGCATTAGATAGCCCACCCCAACGGTGACCTAAGCACACGCGACCAAAGCCAAACAGGCTTTGACTCACGCCGCCCACGGTCATCAGGTTCCCCATCAATAAGAAAAAGGGAATGGACATCAAGGTAATGCCAGAGACCTGCGCAAACATGCGTTGCGGTACCAAAAAGAGTCTTACGGGGTCGCCACCAGCAAAAAGGAAGGTGGCAATCGACGCAAAGCCCATGGTCACGGCAGTGCTCACGCCAATGAGCATGAGCACCAACACCGCGGCGAAAATGACGAACATCAACATGACGAATGACTCGATTACTTCGTGCGAGCCGCGTCGACGGCGTCAAGGAGCTTCTTCATTTCGTCCTTGCCAGCGAGCTCACCAATCTTGTCATAAGCCGGGGCCATCATCTTCACGAAGGACTCGCGATCGGGCGTCGTGACATTCATGCCCTTGGCCTTCAATTCTTCAATGACGGCGGCTTCACCGTGGCTGATACGATCACGGGTCAAGTTCTGAGCATTGACCGCTTCTTCCTTCAAGATCTTCTGCAGTTCTGGGCTAAGACCTTCAAAGAAGGTCTTATTAAAGAGCATGACCTGGCAGTCAAAATAGTGCTTCGTGAGTGCCAACTGGTCTTGGGTTTCAAAAAGCGAGTCGGCCAAAATCGTGAAGACCGGGTTTTCTTGACCCACGACCACGCCTTGCTTTAAAGACGTATAGAGTTCGGAGTAAGCAATCTTTTGCGTGTTGGCGCCAACGGCATCAAAGGCCGCCAAAAGCCCCGTGGAAGGCGGAACGCGAATCTTGAGACCCTTGAGGTCAGCGGCCGTATGAATGGGCACGCCCTTCGTGGTGGTCTGACGGAAGCCATAGTCAAACATCGAAAGACCGATGGCATCGTGCTGCGCCAAGCCTTCGTTCATCCAGGGCATGACGAAATTGTCGATCGTGCGGTGTGCATGGTCGTAATCCGCAAAGAGGAAGGGCGCCGTCATGGCGTTCAACTTCTTGGAATACATGGCGAGGTTACCTAAACTCACCACAGCGCCATCCAAGGCCATCAACGTGACCTGTTCGGCCAACGCCGGCTGGTCACCTAATTCGCCAGCAGGATAGACTTCAACCTTGACCTTGCCACCCGTGCGGTCAGCCACATTCTTTGCAAAGAGTTGGGCTGCTTCATGGTGTGCGTGAGAGACGGCGGCCGTATGGGCTAAACGGATCGTCTGAGCCGAAAAGTCGGCAGCATAAGAATAGGCACAGGCAAAGACAGCCGTGACAGCGACGGCAGCGGACTTCAAAATCTGATGCATGAGTGGACTCGCAGTGGCAAAGATCCCCGAACGGGATTGGCCGAACACATTAAAAGAAATGGTTACATTATACCGAAGCGGCTAGGTAAACCTTATTAGAACACTATTAGAGCGTCCAATCATGTCTCATATTGATGAGTAATGATGAAATCATCATCACGCTACGCGCGCGCTTCACCTTTTGTTGATGTGAAAAAGTGACGTGGCAGACCAAGAGACGCGTAAAGCCAATGGTCGACCGAAGCTAATGGCGTGATGGCTGCCGGTAAAACGGGGCCCGATTCTCGTTTGACGAGCACGTGATGAAAGTAGATCTCAACGTGCCAATGCGAGGCGCTAGCATAGGACGGTGCGTAGGGGCGTTCGTCTTCAGTCGTTAACGCCTCTTCGAGCGTCTGAAGCAGCCGCCCAATCGATTGACTGGTCGTTTGCCCTGTGAGGGTGTCTGTTTCGTTTTGATAGCACCAACGGCCGTCAGGATAAAAACACAGTGTTTCTTTGCCAGCCATTGGGTCAAAACGATGGCATTCGATGCGTGTCGAGTGAGTAACGCGACAAGAGACCGTGTCGTGAACGGTCTCTACGAAGCGTGCTTGGTTAGTGATTGGCATAGTAGTTTTCAACAAAAGCTTGCTCAGCACGCGAGAGCTTTGGATGGGATTTTGCGGGATCGCGATAAAAAGCATTAAAGGTGCCACATCGGTACGCCGTGATCAGTGTGTCGTCTTCTTCAATGACGACGAGACCGCCTCGCTTTTTAGTTTGTTCGAGCGACAGCCTCAATTCGGTTAACCGCTCAAGCAAAAAGTCACAATCGTCATGGGTGATGTCTTCTAGGTCGCCCAGGTCATCGACCAAATTCAAAATCAGAGACTTAATAGAAGCATTGGCCTTCGCGGGTGTCAGAGGCTTCAAATGTTTGCTGCGACTCATCGTGAACTCCTTTTGACGATTGAGATTGATCTACGTTCACTATAAATGGGTGCTCTCGCTTGTCAGGTTTTCGCAAATTTGCCGTTTTTGGTGTGAAGGATTTTCAAGGTTAAAGTGAACCTGGGATCACGGTTTTTTTATAAGGAGTCATCACATGGGAATCACGAATCACTTTAATTTGCGTTGTCTGCAGCGAGGGATTTCGGCCGCTGAAATTGAACTCGCCTTGTCACTAGGCATGAAGCAGCGAGATAAGCGCGTCTTAGGCGAGCAACAGTGTCGAGCGCTCATTGAAGCCATTGAGACGTGGCAGCGGAAAATCCGTCAAGTTCAAAAAGCAGCCACCAAATAATCTCACGAGCGATAAGGAGGAAAACGCTATGACAACCTATTTCATTGGTCGGCACGCCGGCACCGTCGCGTGGATTAAGCGTCAGTCCATCACGATTGATGTCTTCAAAGAGAATTTCGAGCCTGACGACGTGAAGCCGGGTGACACGGTGATTGGGACTTTGCCTGTCCATTTGGCAGCGGCAGTTTGCGACAAAGGCGCAACGTTTGTCGCGTTAACGCTCGACATTCCAAAAGAAAAGCGTGGCCTCGAACTCACCGAGTCTGAGGCCATCGAAAGTAACATTAGGCTCTGCGCCTTTGAAGTGAAATCTAAGTCCTTTGATTGGCGTAGTGCTCGCTAACACACAAAAGATCGCTTTAATTTTCGCCAGGTTTTTTGCAGTCTTTCCAGCCCGCTTTAATCATCCACGCGCGTGACGTGGTGTCATGGAGCAAGGTCTCGGTGTGCGGGGCGTGGTTAAGGCCTTCAGGCAACGGAATGATCGTATATTCATCCGTCTTTTTCCAGTGTTGGATCAAATAATAACGATCGGCTTTAAAGCGCTTGTCGCCAGTTTTTTCTTCTAAAAGCTTGCCGCTTTCGAGTTTGGCGCGCACCGTGTAGTGTCTACTCCAACTACCGTCTTTTGGTCTTTGGTAACTCATGCAAAGATTGACGGTGGGCGAAGCGAGCCAGGCACCTAACTTTTGCAGTTCTTGATCACGTTGTGTCAAATTTTGAGCAACGGTCTTTGTTTCTTCGTCAGTCCAAACGTCCCGATTCGAATATAGACCCACACCAATGAGCGCCGCACAGACTAAAAGACCAAAGACCTGAAAGAAGCGTTTATTGGGTCGACGACAGACGGAGATATGTGGCGACTGCATGAGTTGCTCGATGGCAAGCCGAGCCGTTTCTTCGAAATACTTGCGCTTAGCATCATCAAGCTCGATATTCGGTTGATGTTCGACATCGTTACGCAAGGTTTTGAGCGTGAAAAGGTAATTGGTCACATGGTTACTCATATTGACGCGCGGTCGAATGAGTCGCCAGTTCTTGTAGAAGATATTGACCAAGGCGGGATAGTCAAACTGCTCTAAGTCGTGCTTTGCCTGAACGTGTTCAAGCTGTATGGTCGTTAACGTGGGCAACACCAAATTGTCCCACCAGCCGCTCGGATCGATTTGAGGCAATTCACTACGCAAGACGTCATGCAATAGAGGAGACAATTGCGATTCAAGACGTTGGTAGAGTTCTCGAGGCGTTTCTTGGCGGATCATTGAAGTCGGACACGGTCAACAGAACGTGATTCAAAAATGGTTTGACAGCATTCAATGATTGTACCGTTTTGCGACCAGGCTCGCGCTTGCTGAAAACCTTACCTGGTCGCACTTGACGCTATACGTGCCGCCAGTAACCAGCAGCAGACTTGTCTGCTTTTTGAACTAACGCTAAGAGGTCGTCTGGTAAATCGATGTGGTTTGGCATCAAGCGCAACTGATAGACGCAGTCGTCTTTTTGCTCGTTAGATTCAATGAAGTATTGACGCCAACGGCGTTTCGTAACGTCTGGAATCGCAACTTGTAAATGATCGGTGATCTTGTCGTTGATCTTGGTTCTAAGCGTGGAGAGCTTGCGCGCAAAGTCACCTGCCGTTTGGGAGAGCGCCTTCTTTTCATTTTCAGTGAGTTCAGCCTGAAAGGCCAAAAAGTATTCATGCGGATCTTGAATACCTTGGTTCATCAGACGGCGACGAATTTGCAACAACCGATCATGCGGGATGCCTAGATACGTTTCTGGCGCTTTCTGCCAACTCGATTCGTTTAAGAGTGGCTCCAACACTTGCAAGAACTGTAGGCGCAAGAAAAAGAACGTTTCGTAATCCATGGCGCCAAACGAAATATGGGTCATGCGTCCCAATTTTTGACGTAACAATAGCCACGTATATAAGCCCACGGCACGCTGCTCGCATTTGATCCTAATCCCGTCACAATGGAGTGTGTATTTATTCTTGTGGTTCACAACACGCGCGTGCGGCGGTTGCGAAATCTGTGTTTGTGACGCTTCGACAATATCGCCAAAGCTATATTGCTCACTCAAGAGCACTTGTGGTAAGACCGGGCGCAACCGTAAAAACGGTATTTCGCCCAAACTGACGATGTCGGGTTTAGATTCGAGATCCTCTGGCGTCGGGTATGAAAATTGCCCAGGTGCATATTCCATGGGCGAGAGTACGTGCGAGAGTTTATCTTGGTCTCGGCCATAAAACGTCATGGCACTACCTAACAATAAGCCCATGCTTTTACGTCCGCCCACAATGGAGACGTGTAGTGAGGCCTTTGGATCGGCGCAGAAATTACGAATCAACGACACGATAAAGTCTGCGGCACGAGAGCCGTCAGCTTGCGTACGAATGTCTTCAAGTGGGGCGCCATCGTCACCGGGAATCGTATGGATGTGGTGTTCGTCAAACGTGGCCGGTGTTAATTGATAGTCGCGATAGAAGTCCGCTAAGAGACCGCCTTGAGGATCTAAATAAGTTTCTCGGGCGCATTCGGCGCCTCTTTTTGTGGTGACCACATGAATTTCGGTCGGCATCTCATCGGGATACGTCTTATATAGAGCACTTAACGTCATCGTCATTAAGTGAGGCGTGGTGCCTAAAGCGACTAACAGGATGCGACGGTTAAACGAATTCATAGCGAAGCCTCAAAGCGTTGGTCTAACAACTATAGCAAAACCGAAAATTTTCGGAATTTAGGCTTAGCTTGCGTCTCTCTATACTTTTTATTCAGGAAAGGCACGTGTTTCAAAGTTCGCTATCTGATCGTCACTAAGCTCGATGCTTTTCGTTTGTTGCATGAGGTCAGCTCGCATGGTACGAGCTTTTTAACGACATAAGCCTCCATATTTGGTTTGGGGTGACTAAAGGATTTGCCAAAGATCACCTAATAGTCGGTAGGGATGACTCACCGATGCTTATCGTGTGAGTTGTCTTTTTAACGCCTCGGGCTTAGGCTCGGGGCGTCTTTTTTGGGGTCGGTGAGAAAGCTAGTTTCAAAGCCATGCGTGCCTTGCTTCGTACCTCAAGCGCGTATGATTACTGATGCAATGTGTTGATTGCGTCTATTAATGTTCTTATAGGTGGTTTTGAAGGTTTCGCTATGGCTGAGATGGATGAGCTCTTTTATCGCGATGCTTATGTTCGTGAGTTTTCGGCGAAGGTTCTGAGTGTCGCAGAAGGTAAGAAAGGTTTTGAAGTCGTGTTGGAAGATACGGCTTTTTATCCTGAAGGCGGTGGTCAACCGGCGGACTTAGGGACGCTTGGTGGCGTCAAAGTGACGGATGTACGTCGTACGGATGCTGGCATTGTTCACTATTGCGAGGCACCGCTTGAAGTTGGCCAGGTTGTTGAAGGTGTATTGGATTGGGAGCGCCGCTTTGACAACATGCAAAACCACACGGGCGAACATATCTTCTCTGGACTCGTCAATCAAGCCTTTGGCTTTGATAATGTAGGCTTTCATATGGACGATGATGTCATCACCTGTGACTTTAGTGGCGTGATGACCGATGAAGATGTGGCCGAGATGGAACGTCGCACGAACGAAGCGATTGCCGAAAACCTTGAAGTTGAGGTTCTTTTTCCGACGCAAGCTGAGCTCGATGCCATGGACTACCGCAGCAAAAAAGCTTTAACTGGCAAAGTGCGTATCGTGGATGTCCCAGGGTGTGACCGCTGTGCGTGTTGCGGTGTCCATGTTAAGCGTACTGGTGAAATTGGTTGCCTCAAGGTGCTGAGCTCTATGAAGCATCGTGGCGGAACGCGTATTACTTTTGTCTGTGGTTTGCGCGCGTTGCGTGACTATGATGCTCGTGTCCGCGAAACCCGTACAGTGTCGAACCTGTTGTCCGCTAAGCCACTCGAAATTAGTGCTGCTGTTGAACGCCTTCAAAATGAATTGGCTACGAAAGAGGCTAAGGTCGCTGAATTGACTAAGACGATTTTTACGCTCAAGGCACAAGCCATCGCGGCCACGGATGATCCCTTGGTGCTCGTTGAAGATGGTTTGACGCCTTTTGAATTACGTCATTTCTGCACGATGCTTGCTGAAGCCCAAAAGTCGCCATTGATTGTGGTGCTCTCGCAAACGGCGCCCGGTGTTTATAGTTATGTGTTGGCGTACTCGGACGAGACGTTGCGTCCTTGGAGTACGACACTCAATAAAGCGTTGAATGGTCGTGGCGGTGGTGCCAAAGGCTTTGTCCAAGGGAGTTTCAAGGCTGATGTGGATGCGATTCACCAAGCGGTTCACGAACTCTGGGCATCTCGTTAAGACGAGCCAAGATTCGTAGATCAAATCGACGGGATTTCATGCTGAAGTCCCGTTTTTTGATCAAATCGAAGCACGATAATGAATTTTGCGCGCTCCTTGGTGCCTTTTCATGCAAAAGGCATTGTTTTCAGGTGTATGATCTCTTTTGTTGAAATTTCTTCGCCAACATGCGTTCTCGCAAAACTCCCTCGGTTTGGCTAAATCATGATTGAATTCATTGAGCTTTTTATTCTTGGCATTGGTGTCGGCTCGTTCGGTGCCTTGGTCGGGATTGGCGGTGGCCTGATTATGGTTCCGCTCTTTATGTACTTCTTAATGCCACCGAGCGGAAGTACGTTTAGTACCGTTCAACAGGTTGTGGGCACGAGTTTATTTGGCGTGCTACTCAATGCCTTGTCTGGCACCTGGGCTTATTTCCGTCAAAAGCGCATTATGTTGAAGGCCGCGTTGCCTTTTGCTTTAGCAACGATACCGGGCGCCTTTTTAGGGAGTTATGTGAGCACGTGGTTCTCTGGACCAGGCTTTTCTATCTTTTTTGGTAGTACGCTCGCCTTCTTGGGTGCCTTCATGTATTGGAACTCTCGAGGCAAAAAGGCCACGATGTCGGCGGACGACTTCGACCCGACGACCTTGCCCAAAAGCAAGATTGCGCTAGGGGTGTTTTGTTCGCTCTTTGTCGGTTTCTTGAGTTCGATTTTGGGCATCGGTGGTGGTGTCGTGCATGTGCCTATTATGGTCTTCTTGTTAGGCTTCCCGCCGTTAGTGGCGGTGGCGACGTCAACTTTTGTCTTAATGGTGAGTGCGGCTGTGGGTGTTTTGGGTCACGCACTCTTAGACCATATTGTTTGGGCACCCGCTATTGCAGTGGGTTGCGGTGCGATTTTTGGCGCACAACTCGGTGCCAAGATTGCACGTAAGAGTAAGCCGCGTCTCATTGTGGTCTTGCTTAGCGTAGTGATGGTGCTTTTAGGGTGCCAACTGATCTATAAGGGCGTGATGATTTAATTTCAGACGACCAATTCAAACATCAATAACGGACGTTCTTACGCGGAGCGTCCGTTTTTCTATATGCGCTTTAACATGGTGCTTGGTTCAGGTTGGTAGGAATAACTTGAGTGCTCAGATGGCGCCGCGCCACACCCATTTATTGAGCTAAGCCGTCATCACGATGGTCGACCTCTTTTTGGCGTGCAGCATGATCAAGCTTCAAACGAATCAAACGAATGCGATGGTCAGCTGCTGCTTTCACGATAAAGCCGCCCATCAAAAACATCAACGTGGCAGCTGCAGAACTTGCGGGCGAGTTGTAGTCAAAGGTGCCGTACACCAAGTAGGGTGTTAATGCATAAAGAATGGCGCTCGCTGAAAACAAGTTCATCCATACGTAAAACCTGCGACCATAAGCCTCAGGCGCACGGCGACCCGAATGGCGAATCAAATGTTTCAGAGACGATCGGACGCCGACGGCACGCGCAAACTCCTGATTGGTAAAGCGATGCCCAGGAAAGGCTGTATGCGTTAAATCTTTCTGAGATTCTGGAATGTCGAGTAGGGCTCTAAGCCACTTAGGATAACGAATGGCCATACTGTTGGCAGGCCAAATGAGGCGGCTCATTTCAAACCAAAAAAAGGCAATGCCAATTGAACTCGTGATGCCGGCAATGATTGTATCGAGATCCATAAAAGTTTTCCAAATGTCGGTTCAATCAAGTATATCGTGACGAAAGTTAAATAGGTTTTGCGAATCATTCTCACCTTTGGCACAATATCGGAGTTCAGTCGAAAAGGTGATTTTTGTTGAGTTAAGCTCAATTTAGGCTGATTAGCCTAAGATGCTGATCATGCAACGTTTACTTTCACTCATTATTCCAATCGGTCTTTTGCTGGCTTGGTGGCTCACGACCACGTATGGTCAGATACCGGCTATTTTGCTGCCGTCACCCGAAGCGGTTTGGTCTGCCTTTGTCGAACTATGGCAATCGGGCAACCTTTGGTCGCATATTGGCATGAGCACCATGCGTACGTTGACGGGCTTTGCGTTGGCGAGTGTGGTGGGGATTGGTTGCGGCGTGTGGTTTGCACTGCGTCCAAAGGCAGGTTGGACGGCTCATTTAGTGGTAGAAGCATTGCGTCTGACGCCGCCCTTAGCCTTGATTCCTGTGTTGATTTTGTGGCTCGGTATCGATGAGGCACCAAAGATTGCTATCGTCTTTTTATCGAGCTTCTTCCCGATTTATTTGAGTGCTTTGACGGCCGTCAAGTCGCTTGATCCAAAACTCAACGAAGTGGCAACGCTCCTACACTTTACGCCTACGGAGCGCTTTAGGATGGTGCTTTTGCCTGGCGCTATGCCCGGGATCTTGGCTGGGCTTCGGATGGGATTTGGCTACAGTTGGCGAGCATTGGTCGGTGCCGAGTTAATCGCTGCGTCGTCAGGTTTAGGGTTCTTGATCACAGAGTCTTCTGAATTTGGTAAGACCGATGTGGTGTTTGTCGGGATTATTACGATCGTAGTGTTAGGCGTTTTAGCCGATGCAGTGATTGGCTGGCTTGTGAATGCGCTTACACGCAAACTCGTTGGAGGCACGCGATGATTGAAGTCAAGATTGAAAGCCTCACGAAAACCTACAAGAGCGCTGACCGTACAGTAATCCCCGTCAACGACTTGAAGCTTACGCTCCCTGCGGGTGAGGTGAGTGCGGTGATTGGCGAAAGTGGGTGTGGTAAGACGACACTCCTACGGCTTTTAGCTGGCCTTGAAGCGCCAGACGCAGGCACGATTCGTTTTTTTGAAGATGGCCACGAAGTCGCGCGGCCTAAAACAGCGGTGGTCTTTCAAGAACATCGTTTGTTTCCATGGATGAGCGTACGACGCAATATTGAAGTGGCCGTGCGCCACCTGCCAGACGATATACGAACGCAAAAAGTGAATGACGTTTTGGCGCTTACGGGTCTCACAGAGGCCGCGAATGCCATGCCGAGCATGCTCTCTGGTGGCATGAGTCAGCGAGTGGGATTGGCGAGAGCCTTGGTGGCAGAACCTGACCTCTTACTTATGGACGAAGCGTTTAGTGCGTTAGATGCGTTGACGCGGCGTCGGTTGTCTGATGAATTTATTCGAATCCATGCGGCTCGACCCGTGACGACACTCTTAGTGACGCATGATGTCACGGAAGCGGTTTTATTGTCTCGCACGATCCATCGTCTAAAAGAGGGGCGTGTGGTTGAACGTTATACATTTGAGGCTGACTATCCGCGCACCATGGCGACGCCAGGCGTAGGGTCGTTGGTCGAAACGGTTTTACAAGATTTTTTTACTAGCAATAAGGAACCCCAAAGATGAAAAAGACACTTTTGGCGATGACGTTGGCAGCGTTTTCTATGGGCGCTTTTGCAACGATGCCTGAGAAGGTCACGATTGTTTATGTGAAGTCACCCTTTAACCTTCAGAACATGGTGATGAAAGACAAGGGCATGCTTGAAAAGGCCTTTGAAAAGGATGGCGTCAAGGTTGAGTGGAAGTCCATTAATTCGGGTGCAAAGCAAGCACAAGCCATGGCTGCAGGTGCTGTGGATGTGTCCGCGGTAATGAACACGGCCTCGTTGTTGATGGCCAATGGTGCTGGGATCCCGGTGATGGTTGCTAGCGGTGTGTCTCGTCCGACGGATACCTTTGCCATTATTGGTAAGCCTGGTGAAACCTTGACGGTCAAGGACCTCAAGGGCAAGAAGGTCGCGGGTCCTCGTGGAACGGTGCTCCATCAAATGCTCGTTGCTGCTTTGCTAAAGAACGGCATGAAGGCCGATGACGTTGAATTCTTGTCGATGGATCCCAATGCCGCTATGACGGCTGCGATTGCTGGCAAGGTCGATGCAGCGTTGGTGGCCGCTAGCGGCATCATCAAGGCTGAAGAAGCTGGTTGCAAGGTCATTACGACGGCCAAGGGTTTGGTTGACGTGAACCTTATGATGACGGTCTCGAAGAGCTTTGCTGAAAAGCATCCTGAAGCGCTTGAAACGGTGGTGCGTGTTGAACGCGAAGCCTATGAGTGGATGAAGGCCAATTGGCAGGAAGCTTTGGCGATTGGTGCCAAAGAACACGGTATTTCGTTGGCTGATGCTGAAAAGCTCGCCAACTGGTCGCACTACTACAACACCGTGACCGAAGCTGACATCAAGGGGCTTGAAGCCGATCAGAAGTTCTTGCTCGAAAACGACTTGATGAAGGCACCTGTCGACGTGAAGGCCTTGATTTTGCCGATCGCCATGGAGCCCACAAAGTAACAGGTTTGAGCGCTGAGGCTCTGTAGCTCAAAATCTAGTTACAAAAGAAAGCCCCGTTAGGCACCTATCGTTTGTCTTAACGGGGTTTTGTTTTACGAGCAAAAACCCTCAAAAAGCCCTCAGTAGTACCGAGGGCTGTGGTGACTTAACGTTGTTGTTACGCAATTGCGTGTTTAAGCGAAGTCTGTTGATTTCTAGAGGCGATCTCTCTAGTCGCTCTCTGCAAGATTTCATATGCTTTGAGGATGCCTCGTGAGTCGCCTAGAAATTGGCAGGCTCGAAGGTATACGCGTCCTTCGGGGTCTTCATCGAAACAGTCGACGATAAATTCAATGATTTCTTCGTCTGTTTCCATGTTATCCACGGGGTTGAAGGGTGATACTTTAACTTTATCTGTGCTCATCTCACAACTCCAAATTTTCTGCTAATCGGGTTGCAGTATCTATATCAGCTTGTTGTGTTCTCTTGTCACCACCAGCGAGAAGGAATATTACCTCACCGTTCACTGTGGTGAAGTACACGCGATAGCCTGGTCCGACATCAATACGCAATTCTGAAATTTTTCCCACGCGTTTAACGTCACCGAACAGGCCAGCTGCGACTCGGGCAATTCTTCGGTCAACCGCTTTCTTCGCGATCATATCCCTCAAACTAGCGTACCAGTCATCAAATCGCTTTGTAGATTTGACCTCAAAAAAACCTAACATGCAAAACTCCAATGTGTTTGGACAGTATAACTGCAAAGCATTTGTTCTGAAAGTCGGTTTAAGCGTCCTCAGTTGTTAGATTTTTTCTAATGGGTGAAGGCCTTGATTTTGCCGATCGCCATGGAGCCCACGAAGTAATGGTTAGTTGAGCCCTTAGCTTTTGGGACTCAAAGTTTTGTTACAAAAAAGGACCCCGTTAAGGACCTATCGTTAGTCCTTACGGGGTTTTGTTTTACGAGCAAAAACCCTCAAAAAGCCACGTTGTTTCTTTAAAAATTCACTTTACAGTAAGGACTAACCCGTTATATGTCGTCTTAAAGAGAGGGTTTTTACGGCATTTCAACTTTGCGACAGGCTCGGTATCCTCTTTCGCAGTGTGACCAACTGCTTTTCTGAGGAGAGAAGACAAATGAACTTTATGAAGACGCTCGTGGCTGGTGCTATCGCTGGCGTGATGATGGCTGGCGCCGCTGTGGCTAAGGATGACCTGCGTCCGCGCGAATATGGCATCGAATTCGGTGTGCTCAAGACTGGTGAACATAATGCAATTACCGACGTGAAAGGCGTTTTGGTTGGCCAGGTGAATGTGCACGACGATAAGAAGGGCGCTCACACTGGTGTGACCGCGATTTTGCCGCACGGTGGCAACATCTTTAAAGAAAAGGTTCCGGCTGGTATCTTCCTTGCCAACGGTTTCGGTAAGATGACGGGCTACCCTCAGGTGAAGGAACTTGGCAATATCGAAACGCCTATCGTGCTTGTGAACACGTTGAACGTGGCTGCTGGTCTTGACGGTATTATCGACTACACGTTCTCCTTCAAGGATAATGGCGACGTTCGTTCTGTGAACGGTGTGGTCGGTGAAACAAACGACGGTGGTATTAACGATATTCGCGCTCGCTTCTTGACGCCTAAGGATGTTTTGAAGGCCATCACGACGGCTAAGACTGGCCCGGTTGAAGAAGGTGTCGTCGGTGCTGGTTCTGGTACGAAGGCTTTTGGCTTCAAGGGTGGTATCGGCACCTCTTCTCGTGTGCTTCCGAAGAGCATGGGCGGCTACACGGTTGGCGTGCTTGTTCAGACGAACTTCGGCGGCTTCTTGAATGTGGACGGCGTGGCTGTGGGCGAAAAGCTTGGTGGCTATCCGTGGCAGAAAGAAATCGAATGCGCTGACGGCTCCATCATGATGATCGTCGCGACCGACGCCCCGATCGATTCTCGCAACCTCGAACGCGTGGCTAAGCGTGCCTTCATGGGTTTGGCTAAGGCCGGTGGTATTGCTTCGAACGGCTCTGGCGACTTCGCGATCGCTTTCTCGACCGCTGAACAAAACCGAGTGCCCCATAACGGCAAGAAGCTCGACACCTTGAAGGTGACCGAAGTTCAGAACGACGATATGACGCCGATCTTCATGGCTACGATCGAAGCCACTGAAGAAGCCATCGTCAATTCGCTCTTCAAAGCGCATGACGTCAAGGGTTATGACGGTAAGGTGACGAAGTCCTTGCCGGTTGACCAGGTGCTTGACATGCTTCGCGCGGAAGGTAAGTTACCTGCCAAGAAGTAAGCGTCAAAAAGATTCAATCAAAGAGTCAAGTTGATTGAGGGTCAATGCCCGTCTTCTCGCGAAGGCGGGCATTCTGCTTATTTGAGCGTCAAAATGTGTTAAAGGCCATTGAGCTTTTTCGCAAAGCGAGTAAAGCATTCAAAGCCAATGGTGAATCGTAGGTTATTGATCAAATCGACCATAGGTTATGCGCTAAAACACCGCTTGCGACAGCATAAGGCGTCTCTGTCTGACATATGACCGCACCTTCGCCGACGGGTAAAGGCAATGATTTAGAGAGAATAAATTCAATGGTCAATACGGTATTTTATTCATGGCCTATAGTGGATTTTATCCATGGTGCACCATCGATTTTGTACCAATTTTGTTTCTCTCATACAACCTGAGAATTGTTTTCTGTCCCGTGGCGTCTTTTTTCTCAAGATGGGTCTTGCTGCAATAGCCGGCGGCATCGCTCAAGCTAAACCCGTCTTTGAACTTGAAACTTATGAAAAGGAAACCGACGTCTTGAAGCTCCCAAAAACGGCAGTACTTTGATCTGTTATTAAGGTCAATAAATAATGAAATACCGTCAAAATTGACTGCATGATTGATGTCAATAGTCTTAAGGGTTTCGCCTCTGTTGATGGACTCGTAGATAGTAGAAATCATGATTGAGGCTTCGTTATATGAGCAATACACTTAACCTCGGACTGGCTGAAAAAGGTCGACAAAATACGCGAAACGCGTGACTTGTCGCCTTTGGATGCTATCAGCCTAAGACCAAGGAGAGAAAGATATGAATTTCAAACCGACGATGTTAGCAGCCGCATTGTGCACAGCTGCCTTTGCTGCTCATGCTGCAGTGCCTGTCGTATCGGATACCGTGAAGCAGAACGCTGCTTTACTTAATGCCGATCCTGCGATGCAGGCACTTTTGAAAGAAGCGACGCGCCCCGAAGCGCAGAAGTGGCGCTTCAATACCTTGCTTGAACTCGCTCGCATTGCTTCGCCGTCGCGCTATGAAATGCGCCGTCAGGCTGAAATTACGCGCCGCCTTGTTGAAGAATGGGGCTTTGCGCCTGAAGACGTGATGACCTGTGCTGACGGTACGATCAAGGGCGCGGGCGTCCAGTTAGTAGACGGTAAGCCCGTTTATAACGTCTGCGTGCGTATTCCAGGTACCTATGGCGCTCAGCCGGGCGCTGTGAGCTACAAGGGTCAGTTCCCGAAGGTGATGCTCGAAGGTCATATCGATACGGTCAATCCTGCTGTCTTGCCGCCCGCTGAAACGCCTTTTGAACCCGTTAAACTTCAGAAAGCCACTGAACCCGTGGTGCCTACGCGTGACGCTCTGAAGGCTTTGGTTGACGAAGTCCACTTTGATAAGAATGGTAAGGTCATCGAAGATGAAGCCTATCAGAAGGCCTATCATCGCTACGTTGACCTCGAAGACGCTCAGAAAAAAGGTGGCTATCGCATCTATGTCCCTGGATTCGGGGATGCAATGATCAATACGGTGGCTGTGATGCAGACAGCCGTCTTGATGAAAAAACACAACATCCGTCCGGTCTACGATATCTGGGTTTGCGGTACCGCGGGTGAAGAAGGTCAAGGTAACTTGGCTGGTATGAAGCAGCTCTATGGCTATAGCCAAGAAGCCGGCAAGGGCAATAATGCGCTCAACTTTGTTGCGAACTTTGGCGCAGATAGCACGGTGCCAGGTGACGCCGTTGTTAATTATTTAGGCTCTTATCGCTTCGAAATTCGCTATAACGAACCCGCTGGCTTTAAGCTCGGTGACAAGCGTCCGTCTGCCACGATGGCCATGACGCGTGCGATTAGCGAAATTGCCAAGCTTAAGACCGCTTGGGACCTCGATAAAAAGGCTGAACGCACGACCTACACGGTAGGCACGGCGCGTTGCGACGAACCGACCGAAGGGCGTTCGACTCGTTGCACGTTGATGGTCGATATGCGTAGTCCAACGCAGGCACCGCTTTCTGCGATTCGCGCTCAGATCGAACCGCAGTTTAAGAAGGCTCTAGACGCAGAAAATGCGCGTTATGGCTTAAAGGCGGGTGATAAGAATGCCGTGACGATGGACCTCGTTTGGTTCGGTGACCGTCCTGCCTATCAGCGTCCGCACTATAACGACATCGCCATGCAAGCCCTCTGGCAAGCGTCTGAAACGGCTGATATTGACGTCGTGAAGGAACTGCCTGTTGAAGCCGCATCGCTTAACGACAACGTGCCGGCAGCTTTGGGCGTCCCAACTGTCAATGTCAACTTAGGTACGCCAGCTGCTGATGGCGGCGGTCATGCCTGGTATGAATGGGGTATCCCGGGCAATGGTTTTGATGAAGGTAAGCGCCTTTATCGCTTCCTCATGATGGGTCTCTTGGCGTCAGGCTACAACACGGCTGACGGTAAGGTGGTTGAACCGGGTGTGGGTCCGATGGGCGCTCGCACGACTGAAGAAATCTTTAAGTAATAGGAGCCATAGTCATGAGTAAGCATTTTGTTCGTCCCGCTGTTGCGCTCCTTTTGGGTCTTGCCACTGCTGGCGTTATGGCTGGTACGCAAACGTTGACGGTGTCGCTTGAAGGGCCTGGCGGCCACTCTAGCGGTGACTACGGTAATGTGAACTGTGTTCACGCGGCCGCAACAAGCATCATCGCAATCGAAAAGGCCGTGCCTGATGCGGTGGTGTCTGGCTTCAATGGTGGTAATTCGGTGAATTCCATCGCGTCCGATGCGCGCTTTACCGTGACCATCACGGGTGAAGGCGCTGAACTCAAAGCCAAGGCTGACAAGGTCAAGGCTGCCGTCGCCGAAGGTTGCAAGACTGAAAATGATTTCCGTGGCGTGAAGCCCGGTGACAAGAAGGACGGTGTCGCTGCTGACATTCGTTGGACGGTCAAATAATCATTGAGGTTTAACCTGACTAAAAGAGCCCGTTTCCGATGGTGGAGACGGGCTCTTTGGTTGGTAGCGGTGATTTGTTTAAAGCTTTCAATAAGCCTTTGTTAGGCTAAAGACATGACAGAAACCGCTCCTAAATTGGCACAAGTGTTTAGTGCCGTGATTAGTACATTTTAAAGTACCGTTTAAAGTACCGTGATTAGTACACTTTGGGTAACTAAAACGTAACTAATCCAAGATTCGGTTCGTTCAATAACGAAAAAAGAGGGTGTTGCAAAAGTCGCCTGTCGACGAAAGCGCATCCTCTTCTTTTTTTGTGAGACAATTCCAGCTACTAAACAAAACAAAAGGCTCTCGTATGAAAAACTCTCATAACTTCATGCTTAAATATGACGGAGCCGCGCTTGCCGATAGTACTATGGATGTCGCGCAACTTGCGCCTGCTCTGATCTCTCTTAGTGATGCACTGGCAGGTCTCAATAATATAGCTAACCAAGATAACGCCAAAGTATCTTTGCAAGTGCGTGCCTTAAACAAAGGTTGTTTTATTGTTGATCTTCAACTAGCGCAGGATTTTATCAATCAAATAGGAACACTCCTTGCTGGAACTGGTGTAACTGCATACTGTAATGCATATACTATTGTTAGCAGTCTAGTCGAAATTTTTATGTTAAAAAATGGCTGGACGGCAGAAAACCTGACACAGTCAACGTGTCTAGCGACAGAACAGTGGTTACCCTTAGCTTGGAATCTAAATATTTCAAGCTTAGCTATTTTGCATACAAAGGCTATAAAAACGCTGACATCAACGCTGCATGCTCAAAGATTGCAGCACCACTAGCGACGGACGGAATAGACACGCTTTCTTTTTCTGACCAAAAGAATATTGCGACTTTCACAAAAGAGGACTTGCCTGCTCTAAACGCAAATCCAGCTGACGAAATTCTGACGGTGAATACTATAAAAACTGTCGTGACGATTGAAGCCGCAGCGTTTAAAGAAAATGTCAAGTGGAAAGTCAAGATAGGAGAACAAAATTCAGTTTTTGTCAGTATCGAAGATCAAGAGTTTCTAGAGAAAATAAACAATGGAACTGAACTATTTGGAAAAGGAGATGTTCTATATGTTGACATGGAATCAACACAAATACTGAGTATGGGAAAAATCAACGTCCAATACACGATAAAAAAAGTTCACGAGCATAAGCGTTCAGCAGAGCAACTTTCATTGTTCTAAAAAAATGGGAGTGCAAAAGTCGCCTGTCGACTAATTGCAGACTCCCTTTTTTTTTATTTCCGAAAAATCGCTTGTTATTCAGTGACTTAATTACAAGCGAGAATCATGACTGTCATCTATAGACGATTTTTGTGCCGTAAAAATTCAGGGATTCGCAACATTGCTACTCATATATAGTGAAGCAATTGAAAATCTGGACAGACAATCAGGCGCAGTTTCCAGAGTTATAGTCGTTTTTGCGTCGTTACAGTTCAGGCGAGCCTGACTGTTGCAACACCCTTTTTCGGGCGTTTTATAGCGGTTTGTACCACGAGGCGCGAGTGTCTTCGCGTAATGGGCATGAATCAATGAGCGCCTGAACAGCGGCTTCAAAGTCTTCAGTGGTCTTGGCCTTAAAGATCGCTTTGGCGGGCTTTTCACTATCGTCATAAAGCGCTAACTGATAGAACCAATATTCTTTCATGCGCATCATGGCGTTTTTGAGGCTACCGAAGGCGGACGTATAGGTTTCAAAGAGGTCACGACGGAAGTCATCAAGCTCCGCTTGCGTGGCCGCGGGACCACCGCGCAATTTGCGTAAGAGGGCAGGATCAGCCATCAAAGCACGACCAATCATGAGGTGGTCAAGATTGGCATAGCGTGCGGTCATGTTGCGCGCATCGTCGGGCGTCACGATGTCACCGTTATAGCCCACAGGCATCGTGAGTTTTGGATAGTTACGATCAACAGTCTCTAAGCGCACGCTACCCTTATACATGTCGGTCTTGAGACGCGCATGAATAGTGAGGCGCTTCATCGGGAAGCGGTTATAAACTTCAACCAAGCGATCAAATTCATCTTCGCTTGCCCAACCAAGTCGCGTCTTGACTGAAATGGCAATCGGCAGATCGGCGCTAAAGATCTCGTCCAAGAATTGCGCAATGGCTTCAGGTTCGCGCAAAAAGCCAGAGCCCTTACCCTTGGCAACGACCGTACCAGCTGGGCAGCCAAAATTAAGATTGACTTCGTCATAGCCCAGGTCAGCGAGCGCTTTCGCAGACCACAAAAAGTCAGGGGTACGACGTGTCAAGAGCTGCGGAATGGCGTGCATGCCATGGTTGACGTCTGGCGCTAATTCACGCAACTGACGATCCGTGAATTTAGGCAAAGCGGTCGGCGTAATAAACGGGATAAACCAATCGTCTGCGCCCGAAAAATGGCGACAGAAAACCTGGCGAAAGACAAAGCCCGTCAGCCCTTCCATGGGCGCGACCGCAAGCGGAGGAATCGGACAATTCACGACGTCGGACATAAAGAAGAAAGCTAGAGAAAAAAGAAAAGCATTCTATCTTAATCGAGAGCGGTCGTGGGTGTTGCGGTATACGCGGCGAAGCGACTTAAGTACTTCGGCACTAATCCTTGTCTTTATCAGCTCGCAATGTACGCATACGGGTGAGGACAGTACGCGCTGAGGCCAATGCGTAGCCAAAGCCACCGGCAGTAAATAGCGCAAGCACCCAAAGCGTGGCACCAGCACCAATATAGGTACCGAGTAAACCAGCGAGCACTGGGAACGCAGATTTGCCGCCGTTTAAACACATGATGCGTAAACCTAACGCTTCACCGATTCGGTCGGGCGGCGCAAAAAGGTAGACCAACGACATCATGTTGGGTAGCGAGGCGCCCAAACCTAAACCTAAAACAAAAGCTGCTGCCATTAAAGCATAAGGGCTTGTGGTGAGTGGCATGACGCTCAGAGCGACAGCTGCCAATAGAAGTGACATCACAATCATGTGCCACTCAAGAATGACTTTAAGTAAGAAGGGCGTCAAAAAACGCACGACAAAAGTGGCTGTTGCAAAGCTCCCTAACACCCAACCAATTTGTGAAGGCGTGAGTCCAACACTATCGGCGTAAATCGGAATCAACAGGTTGCCCACTTCCCAGGCAACCGAAATCATGACCGAGGCGATCAGGACGGCTCGCATCGGTGGATCCAAGAAAAAGTCTTTGGCTTTGCCTTTTTTAGTGGTCTCTTTAGGTTGACGAGATTTGGCCGAGCCAAGAACAGCTTTCATGCTAGGCGTCAGCATGGCCAAACTCAAAAGAATGGGCATCACGACCGCGGCACTGTAGACGGCCGCATAAGAGACATGTTCAATCACGTAACCTGCAACCACAGGCGCAGCGAGGTTACTTGACGCCGTGGTGAGTGAAAGCGCTGTAAAGGCAAATCGTCGAGTTTTTGGTGTACTCACGTCACCCGTTAAACGTTGGATGACTACGTTCGTCAACATAAAGGCGAAACCCGTGAGTAGGGCAGCCGCAAAAAGCGAGGTCATGCCATAGGTTTTAGCGGGCAACGCAATCACAGAAAGCCCGGCCAAAATCATGCCGATACGTGCGGTGAGCAATGGACTCGTTGGACCAGACCGATCTAACCAACGACCAGCGGACACAGCGAAAAACATCGGTCCCAATGAAATGCACGCAAGCATAGCGCCCACCCAAAAGGCAGAAGCGCCTGAGGCAATGGCGTCAAGCGTAGCAGTAAAACGCATGGCTGTTGCGGCTAAATGCATGGCCAGCGTAATCAATAGGACGTTAAAGAGTGCGCGCATGGTCAGGATGACGTGTTTTTATGGTGTTCTGTTGTCTATTGTAGGTCGCGGCTGTGACGTTTTGGTTGAGTGGGTTTGAACTTGTTCCATTTTGGAACAAGTTGGGTGAGAAACCTTCAAGGCACAAGAAAGAGTGTCATAGCGAACATCTAACCGATACAAAAAGGTTGTTGCTTAATGGTATCAATTTGGGCTCGATGGGCTCTATTCTCAGTAGAAGGCCATGTTTTGCGTAGACTTTGATTGTCTATACAATGCTACTCTTCTAGTTGATTTTGCTTTTTTGTATAGTGTCGGATCTGAGGGTTATGCCTAATTATGGAACGCGGTGCCTGACCTACAATGAAACTGTTTTGGTCGTGATCTTTTTGGTGATGACATCAACCTGAGAACGGTTGAGATCACGATCTAGCCGTCCAATGTCACCTCTGGACCAACCATGGCATTGGATGTTATTGAAGGAGAAAAAGCAATGAAACTTTCTGCGATTGCAGCTGCTGCGACCCTTGCTATTTGCACAATGTCTGCTGGTGCGGCAACCTATGTGCCGGGCACCTATACCTACAAAGTGAACGCCCATAATGCCGCGATGACCGTTGCGGTGACCGTCAGCAAGCATAAGATTGAGAAGATCGACTATTCAAAGAACCTTGAAACGATTGGCGTCGGTCAACTGGCACTTCAAAAAGTCGGTGATAAGATTTTGGACTATCAGTCTCTCGGTGTTGATGGTGTGACAGGTGCCACGATCAGTTCGATGGCGCTCAAATACGCCGTCGGTGAATGCTTGAAGCAGGCTCAAGTCTCTGCGCAGGATCTCAAGGATCTACGTAAGCCCGTCGAACAGCATAAGGCACTGCCAAATACGATGAAGACGCAAGTGGTCGTCATCGGTGGCGGCGGCTCTGGTCTTGCTGCAGCCATTGCGGCTTCGCAAGCGGGTGCTGATGTGATTGTGCTCGAAAAGCTCGGTTTGCTCGGCGGCTCGACGAACGTGTCAGAAGGTGCGTTAAATGCAGCTGACCCAGTGCGTCAGCCTAAGCAAGGAATTGAAGACTCGATTGCTAAGCACTATGACCAAACGATTAAAGGTGGTCACAACATCGGTAATCCTGAACTCGTACATCATTTGACCGATAACGCTTACGACGCCATTTTGTGGCTCGAATCGATTGGGGTGAAGTTTAAGGATGAAGTCGGTACGGCGACGGGTGCACTTTGGCAGCGTTCGCACTATCCTGCCACTCCGTCGGGCAATTCGTATATCCGTGTCTTTGAACAATACATAGCTGAGCATCCTAATATCAAGGTCATCACCGATATCGAAGCCTTAGACCTTTTGAAGGATGACTCTGGTCGTGTGACGGGCGTCCTCGCCAAGGACAATAAGAATGGTCGTTACACGAAGTTCACGGCCGAAAAGGGCGTGATTGTTGCGACGGGTGGTTTTGGCGCCAATGTCGACCTTCGTCAAAAAGTGAATACGGGTGTCTTCAAGGACTACGACCTGGGTAAAGCCATCGGTTGCACTAATTTCAAGAAGTCCGCACAAGGCTCTGGCATCTTGATGGGCGAAAAGATCGGCGCCAATGTGATCGGCATGGCCGACATTCAGGTGCATCCGTGCGGCACGCCGGGTACGGGTTTGATGGAAATGATTCGTACGAGTGGTCGCAATCGAATCTTTATTAATACGGACGGTAATCGTTTTGTGAATGAAGGCGCGGCGCGTGATGTGCTGGCTAAGGCGATCTTCGCTCAGAAGGATTCGACCTATTATGTGCTCCTGAACTTCCCAAAAGAATGTGCACTCAAGACAAAAATCTGAGCAGACATTACG
>CALEAW010000056.1 GCA_937943605.1 uncultured Sutterella sp.
AAAATATTCACGCTAGTTCTGAGCGCCGAGTGTACCCGTTTGAGAGAAATTCACGGTCATAGATTAGAACTAAAGGCGTATTAGATAAGGACGATAGGTGAAACGTCTACTTATAGAGGCGTTTTACTTTTGAAACAATTGGGTAAGTTTTTTGCAAATCTTCTTTTTATGCTGTGATATGATCTAGCTTGCTTTCGCTGGTGGGATATAAACCTACCGAAGATACGCACAACTTTGATAGAACAACAAATTAATTTCATTGAGGTTTTCCCATCATGATGAAGAAGTTTATCGTCCTTTCCGCTGCCGCTCTCGTTGCTGCTGGTGCTCAGGCTGCCTCCTACAAGGACGGTTCCTATACGGGTGAAGGCCAGGGTCGCGAATCCAAGATCGAAGTGAAGGTTGACGTGGCTGGCGGTAAGATCGCTGGTGTCACGGTCACGAAGCACGGCGAAACGGACATGATCATTGCTGCGCCGATCGAAATGATGATCCCCGAAATCGTTGCCAAGAATGGCGTTGAAGGCGTTGAATCTGTTTCTGGCGCTACCGAATCTAGCCGTGGCATCAAGGAAGCCGTTGTGAACGCTTTGTCCAAGGCTCAGTAATTCGTTGAGAGTGCCGAACACGCTTCGGCGTTCTTAAAAAGAGGGGATGCTTTTTTTGAGGCGTCCCCTTTTTATATTGGCTTTCCTTGCTAAGCTCCTGAAATCATCTATTCAGCTCATCGCCGAGCACGACGGGCTTCTAAAGGCACTTGTTGCTTTTTACTGACTATCAGGAAAGTCTTCACAAAAAAGTGGGGTACGGGTTTAAAATAACCGATTGTCAACCCTCTGTCCTCATTGCTGGTAATCGCCATGGAATGGCTCCTGACGCTACTATCGGATACCAACTCCTTTACTCACGCACTGCTTGCGTACTCGTTGATTATTGCCTGCGGCCTTTGGATAGGTCGCTTTAAGTTTTTCGGTGTTTCTTTAGGGGTGACGTGCGTCCTCTTTTTGGGGTTGGTCGCGCGCTATATCGGGGTTGATGTGCATCCCGATATCATTTCGTTTTTCCGAAACTTTGGGCTGGTGCTCTTTGTCTTCTTTATTGGCCTTCAGGTGGGGCCATCCTTTTTTTCGACCTTAAGAAATAGCGGCTGGGGATTGAATGGCTTAATGTGCTTGTCAGTCTTTTTGAGCTTGGCGCTGACGGTCGGTATTTGGTATGGCTCTGGGGGTGACCTCTCTTTACCGCAACTTTTAGGGGTGCACTTTGGAGCGGTGACGAGTACGCCGGGTTTGGGTGCAACGCAAGAAGCGTTGGCGGCTTTGGGTTACCAGGGGGATATTGCCGTGGGTTATGCCTGTGCGTACCCAGTCTCCATTATTGGTGTGATCACCGTCTTGACGATTGTACGTAAGCTCTTTGGCATTGATATTAAGACTGAAGAGCAGTTGTGGGAAGAAGCACAAAAGCAACGCGCCCAGACGCCGATTTACTTTCATGTCACGGTCGCTAATCATGCTTTAGACCGTCATACGTTGCGAGAAATTCGTGCCCTTGTCGGACGCCACTTCATTTGTTCTCGTATTTTGCATAACGGCGTGATTACGAGTCCGACGGCCGATACCGTGGTGCGCGATGGCGACAAGTTGCGTATTGTGGCGGGGCCCAAAGATAAAGAAGCCATCGTGGCTTTTTGCGGCGAAGAAGATACAGAGATTGACCTTGCGACGGCGCATTCGCCCTTGGTGTCTCGTCGTATCAGTGTGACGCGTGAAGAAGTCAATGGGATCTTGATTGAAGACTTGCATCTCTCGCGCATGGATGGCGTCAACATTACGCGTGTGAATCGTGCTGGGGTGACGTTATTCCCTCATAACTCTTTACGCTTACAGTTAGGTGATAGTCTCAATTGCGTGGGTCCCGAAAACGCAGTGGCCCGTTTGACCGCTTTGATGGGTAACCAAGAAAAGCGCCTTGAGCGCCCCAACGTCTTTGCGATCTTTATTGGGATTGCGTTTGGTTTGGTGCTCGGTAGTCTCCCGTTGAGTTTTCCAGGGATGCCTGTTGCCATCAAGTTAGGGCTCGCTGGTGGTCCCCTGATTGCGGCGATTTTGTTGAGTTACTATGGGCCACGCTTTCATCTGGTCACGTATACCACCGTGTCGGCGAACTTAATGCTTCGTGAATGGGGGTTAACGTTCTTCTTGGCAAGCGTCGGTTTAAGTGCTGGTGACCTCTTTTTCGATGCCTTTATGAGTGGTATCGGCTGGGTTTATATGGGAATTGGCTTTTTGATTGCGACGATTCCGATGACGGTGATGGCTATCATTGCACGCCGCTTTATGGGCTTAAACTTTCATACGATCGCGGGTTTAATCGCGGGGAGTAGCACGAGTAGCTCAGCGCTAAGCTTTGTGAATAGCTTGTCTGAACGTGGGCTTGCCGTCTTAGCTTATTCAACCGTTTACCCGCTGGCGATGTTCCTTCGCATTATTTCGGGGCAGATTATATTGATGCTCTTCTTTGTGGCGTAGTGTTGACGCACCACCAAAAAGGCTCTCACGCAATGATCGGAGAGCCTTTTTGCTTTTTTAGGGTTTTGTGGGTTCAGAAGGACGCTCGGCGGCCGCGTGAGACGCTGGTTCTGAGGATTCAGCCGGCTTGGTTGAGTCTGAGGCGTCAGTCTTATCGGTACCTTGCATGGTTTCGGCGTAGCCCTCCTGAAAGGCCTTTTTGAGGTTTTCTGTGTGCTGACTCAGTTTGTCAGCAGCGGCTTTTGGATCATCGATCGCGCGCTTTACGGCATCTGCGCCTTCAACCATCTTTTGTTCAAGCGTATTGATTAATTTGTTGGCGTCGACATTTTTGATGAGGCTACCAAAGCCGCGGCCGAGCATACGGCCAAATCCGTTTGTGTCCATGTTAATCCTGAGGTGAATTCTTTCAAAGCATTATGGCAGGCATTGAGGCCAAGTGACGGGTTTTGCGCCATTGTCGTGCAAGCTTGTCTTTTTGAGGCAATTTGATCGTCAAATTAACGATGCCGATTTTAAGTCCTTTGAAAAAAGGCTGTGATAGATGTAAATGTAAGGATACTGCTAATAATGGCTGTTGTTGAAGCTAAAAAACCACAGACGTCTTAATAAATGGACAGTTATTTAAGTAAAACAGCCTATCACCTTAAAAGGGTCATCTATTTGTTTATGCATGACTGATGGAGGTTTTAAAAACACCTGAAAATGATTGGGCACTAAAAAATAGAAGCCTGAACGCGTCTGTTTGCTAGGTGTTTACCCGTGCAAATGATCAGGCTAGGCGATGGTTTTGGTGGGCAGACTTTCCGTACTTCATTTGACGTCTTAATCACCATGGGGCGGTCAAATGCTTTACGGAGTTAATTAAAAAAATGAAAGCCATTGAAGATCGTTCACTTGATGAATTTCGCCTGATGCTCGCGGGTCGTGAGTTGGTACCAATCATGCAGGGGGGCATGGGTGTCAATATTTCGACAGCTGAGATGGCGTTAGCGGTAGCCAAAGAAGGCGGCGTTGGACATGTTTCGGATGCCATGCTTCCGGATTTAGTAGACCGTCTTTTTGGTACCGGTTTTACGAAGATGAAGGCTGGCCTTTGCCGAGCGGCAGACGCGGCCCTCGGCAAGGCCGCCTTCCACTTCCCGTTAGACGATGTTCGCGCTGCTGCGAAGCAGTACATCGAAAGCGTGATGCAAAAGAAGACGGGGGATGCCAAGGAAGGCTTGGTCTTTGTGAACGTCATGGAAAAGTTGACCATGAACGATAGCCTCTCGTCGTTGCGTGCGCGTTTGCTTGGTGCCCTTGACGGGGGCGTGGATGGCATTAGTTTGTCGGCTGGCCTTCATACGTCGTCCTTCTCTTTGATGAGTGAACATCCGCGTTTTCGTGATGCGATGTTAGGGATTGTCGTTTCGAGCCGCCGTGCGTTGAATCTCTTTTTGCGTCGTTCGTCAAAGACTGGACGTATGCCCGACTATATCGTGGTCGAAGGACCTTTGGCGGGTGGCCACTTGGGCTTTGGCATGGACTGGGCGAACTTTAAGCTCGCTGACATCGTGCGCGACGTGAAGGCTTATTTGGCTGAAAACGGTCTTTCAATTCCTGTGATTGCTGGGGGTGGCGTCTTTACGGGGACCGATGGCGTACGCTTAATTGACGAAGCGGGTGCGGCAGGTGTTCAGGTGGCAACGCGCTTTACGGTGACACAAGAGTCGGGGCTCCCTGAAGCAGTGAAGCAGCGATATTTAGATGCTGAAGAAACTGAAATTGAAGTTAATGGTGTGTCGCCGACGGGCTACCCCATGCGCATGCTGAAGTCGAGTCCTGCGATTAATGCCTCTTTAAAGCCTCAATGTGAAGCATATGGCTATATCTTGGATCGCGGTGGTTGTGCCTATTTGAAGGCTTGGGAAGCGGCTGATGCGGCGGGTGTCGTCAAAGAAGGGATTGCTGAGAAGACCTGCCTTTGCGCTCAAATGCGTAATTGCAAGGTCTGGACCGTGGGAGCATTAGGACATCGACTGAAGGAAACCACCGTGCGTGGTGAAGACGGCCGTTGGATTTTGCCGACGACAGCGGATGTCTTTAATGACTATCGTTACGGTGTTAACGACGAGGTCACGGCTCGCAAATAAAAAATCAGCGTTTAAAAGGTGCAGAGTCTTGTCAGAATGCAAGGAATCGGGCGTTTTCTTTCGTAAACCTATATCATGACACTTAATGTGTTTGGTTTTGAGTGATTCGACTCAACCAACTTCCGAAAGGACAGGTTTTCGGATCGTATCGTAGTGAAGGGCCCCAACGTGAATATTCTTTTGATTCCAGACTCCTTTAAGGGGAGTCTTTCTTCTGCAAGACTTTGTGCCATTTTAAAAGCGGTTGCCAACGAGGTGATGCCCGAGGCTCAGGTCACTTCGTTACCAGCTGCCGATGGTGGTGAAGGGACGTTAGAGATGCTCCACCGCGCCATTGGCGGCGCTTTTGTGGTTCATACCGTGACGGGGCCATGTGGTCAGCCCGTCAATGCGCGTTATTTGAGTGCGGGTGATACGGCTTATATTGAAATGGCTGAAGCGGCTGGTTTACAGCATCGTTTGCCCGGGTTTAATGCCGCCAATACCACAACGTTTGGGGTGGGGCAACTTTGCGGTGAAGCGATTAACGCGGGTCACCGTCGTCTTGTTTTAACTATGGGTGGCAGTTGTACGGCCGATGCTGGTTGCGGGATGGCTGCGGCCCTTGGTGCGCGTTTTATTGCCCCCAATGGTCGTCCCTTTATTCCGACAGGTGAGTCGCTCTCTGCGATTCGTCATATGACGCTCAATCCCTTCTTTTGGAGTGGCAATATTAAAGTCGAAGCCCTTTGCGATGTGACGAATCCTTTGTGTGGCCCTAACGGCACGGCGCATCAATTTGCGCCACAAAAGGGCGCTTCGCCTCAAGAAGTCGAAACGATTGAAGCGGGTATGCAGCATCTGGCCGGGATCTTTGCTAATGGCAATGGTCCAAAATTGGCCAATATGGCGTGCGCAGGTGCCGCGGGCGGTTGCGCTGCTGGTGTTCATGCTTTCTTGAATGGTCGTTTGATGTCAGGTAGCGAAGCGTTACTCGATTTAGTTAACTTCACTGAACTTGCCGCCAAGGCTGACGTGATTGTGACGGGTGAAGGTTGCGTGGACAATCAAACAACAAGCGGTAAGCTCGTCTCGGCCGTCGCTCAACGTGCTCAGGGGTGTCCTGTGATTGTGTTGGCTGGAAGCATTGCCTCTGATGTCAATATGGATGCGCTTTATGAAAAGGGTGTCACGTCGGTGATTCCGCTCACCACGCGTCCGATGTCAACAGGCGAAGCGATGAGCGAAACGGCCACTCATGTGCGTCAGATTGCGAAGGATGTTTTCCGTTTAGTGAAAGCTTTCAACCGTTAAAACGAACAACTAGACCGTTAAATAGAAACTCTTGCGTTTTGCAAATTGTCGAGACGCAAGAGTTTTTTATTGGTGCGTACCTCGTGAATTTGTGAAGTATTGGGAACCTTTTGGATTTAAAAAAAGAGATCAGTTAAGACTTCAAAGAGGATGTTTTTGATATCGCTTGGTGCGATGGATTGATTTGTGGAAATATCACGCTAAAAATGTCAGAATATTTCCCTGTTGAGCACAACAGATTGTTGGCTGACTAAACAATAAAAAAGTCTAGTAGGAGAAAAGTGTTATGCGAAATTTCTTGAAAGAGTTCCAGGCGTTTATCAGTAAAGGTAATGTTCTCGACTTGGCGGTCGCTGTGATCATCGGTGCTGCTTTTTCGAACATTGTGAATTCGCTCGTGAAGGATATCGTCAATCCGATTCTTGGCGTGTTGGTTGGGCGTCCGGACTTTACAAACCTCTTTTTTGTGTTGAAGCCCGTGGAAGGCTATACGGGCCCTGAAACCTATGATGCCCTCGTCAAGGCCGGCGCAACGGTCTTTGGTTACGGTGCCTTTTTGACGGCTGTTGTGCAGTTTCTATTGTTGGCTTTTGTGATCTTCTGGTTGATTAAGGTGGTGACGACACTTAGAAAGCGTATTGAAGCCGAAGCAAGCCGACTCCTCAAAGCCGAAGAAGAAAAGGCCGCTGCAGCCAAAGCGGCTGCACCAGCACCGACGCCCGAAGATATCGTATTGCTTCGTGAAATTCGTGATCTTTTAAAAGACAACGCCACTGAAAGCGCAGAAGTAAAAGCGGTGCTTGAGAAACTCACGTCTCGATAAGATCGAGCCTTACGTGGCTACATCAACCGATGTCGAACGACCTATACAAAACGTTTGGCATCGGTTTTCGTAGTTTTGGTTGACGATCTTCGGGTTTTTCTCTATGGCTTGATTTTAGAGAGTGTTGCTTTAAAAGTACAAAAAGTCATCTTAGAGAGGGGAATGAACTAGACAGACAGTCGTTGACGGTGGTTTGAGTATTTTAAGTGATTGAGAGATAATGCTCTCTCAAAGAGGCAACGTTTTGTTGCAGATTCCGCTAACATGGAAGACCAACAAATGATGTGGGAGGTATGAATGTTCGATATTTCGACGTCGAAAATTGCTTTTTTAGGGTTTGGCAATATGGCTGCAGCCATGGCTGATGGTTTTTTACGCTCTGGCGCCATCAAACCTCAGCAGTTGGGTGCTGCATCACGTCGTCAAGACGTCCTCAAAGCCAAGACGGACGCGCGTGGCATGGTGGCTTTTGCTACTTGTGAAGAAGCCGTTCGTTGGGCTGATGTCGTGATCGTGGCTGTGAAACCGCATTTAGTCAAACCCGTAGTGACGCCGTTAGCTGACATTCTGAAAGACAAGTTGGTGTTGTCTGTGGCCGTTGGTTTATTGTCTTCTGCTTATGAAGAAATCCTTGCGCCAGGCACGCGACACTTGTCGACCTTACCGAATACCCCTGTGTCGATCAATGAAGGGATTGTGATTTGTGAAGCGTGCCACACGTTGACCGATGACGATCAGACTTATGTTGAGCAACTCTTTGGGCTCTTGGGGCTGTGCGAATTTGTGGATGAACGCACCATGTCGGCCGCGGGGACGCTCGCGGGTTGCGGTCCCGCTTTTGCTGCCATGTTTATTGAGGCATTGGCGGATGGTGCTGTGAAGCATGGCGTGCCACGTGCCATGGCGTTGAGCTTGGCCTCTCAAATGATTGCAGGCACGGCCAAATTACAGTTGGCGACGGGGCAGCATCCGGGTGCCATGAAGGACGCTGTGTGTTCGCCGGGCGGCACGACCATCATTGGGGTCGCTGCATTAGAGCGTAAAGGTTTTAGATCTGCCGTCATTGACGCGATTGATGCAATAGAAACACGCAACTAAGGAGGTCTGATGTCAAGCAAGTGGATGCCATTGGCATCGAATATGATCTCTCGTCGTCGTTTATTGGGTGCGGCCACGTTGATGGCGACGGGTTCTTTGGCCCCCAATGTGCACGCGTATGGTTTGATGCGTCCTTGGGCTGAAGAAGCGGCTGGCTTAGCTGCGCCCTTAGCAGCGGCTTGTGTGAATCATCCCTTTGTGAAGGGATTGGCTGACGGCTCTTTGAGTGAGGAGCGTTTTGTCTACTATATTGGACAAAATATTCACTATTTGATGGCTTATCAGAAGTCTTTACGTGCATTGTCGCGACGCATGGAAGACCCCAATCATCGCAAACGTTTTGAAGATTGGGCTGACGAAACGGCAGCGACCGAGCAGTATACACGTGATGTTTATGCTTCCTTTAGTCCACGTATTCCTGATATTTTGATCGTTGCGCCAACAACGCAGCTTTATATGGGGTGGGAGGCTCAAGCTACTGCCTTTTTGCCTGTTCATGAAGCGGTTGCGGCGATGTTGCCCTGTTTCTGGAGCTATGGTGAAGTGGGTCGCTTTGTTGCTAAAACCAAGAAGACCCAAGGGAACCGTTATGCTGATTGGATTGCGGGTTACGGTGATCCTGCTTATGAAAAGACTGTGGCTGAAGCCATGGGCATTGGGAGTGACGTAGCGCGTGATTTGACGCCGTCAGAGCGTTTTGCCATGACCGCTGCGTTCTTAAGATCAAATCGTCTTGAATGGATGTTTTGGGATGCGGCCTGGCGATTAGAAACCTGGCCGGCTGTTCGTTAAAGCGACAATGCTCAATCAAAGCGCCCGCACAATCGGTGGATTGGCGGGCGTTTCTCTTCTTGTCGAACCTAACCATCGGTCATGGCGGTGTGACTACCTCACTGGCGGCACATCGGGTCTTTGTCGACAGGGTATCAGCTGGTTGGCTGGCGCTTGCCAATAGGGATTACTTCGTGTAGAAGTGAGGCACGGGTCATTCAAAAAGCCTGGATCCACACGCACGGCACCTGTCAACGCAGCCTGTTTGGTGCGGCGTTCATGAGGAGCCCCTTTGCGAAAATCCTCAATGCCTTGACCGGGCACAGCGACATAGCGCGAGCCGCCCAACGAGATGCCCGCGCGCGTGACGCCGTCAACAGGCTTAAAGAGCAAAATATCGCCAGCCTTCAATTGGTCAAAGCGCTTACCAGGCTTAACGGCAGGGTAGCGCTTGGTCAACATGTCTGGGTCACGTTGCAGATAAAGGTCGTGCCTCAAAAAGACGTCACGCAAAAAGGCACCACCGTCAGGGTAAGACGTTTTGCTCAAAGCTTTAGCCGTCTCAGCAATCGACTTCATAAAGGCGGCGGTCGATACGCGACGTGCAGACTCTTCGCGCATTTGAAAGTCGTAAAGCGGTTCTGCCTCGGCTAGGTTGATGGTCCCTAATCGCCCATCGGGGAGGGCTGCCATCCAAGTTTTGTCGTCTTTACGGTCTAAACGTAATACGGCGCCATGTGGCACATGAATCAATTCAACGCCTTGATGCTCTGGTGATTCGACTTGGATAGAGGTTTGCAGTGCGGTCACGATCAATTTGTCACGTCGATTCCAAATGAGAATACCAGTGTCGTCCACGGCACGGAGACTGGAGGAAGGCGCGAGACCGATAGAGCCATTAGGCAATTGCACAAGGGTCTCACCCGCTTGATCGTCTAAGCGACGAAGAGGCGTGCCCATGAGCACCGTCATTTGCGTACGATTTTGAAGGTCTTTGACAACGACCGACGGCGTTTTAACGATGGCCCAGGTTTTATCTTGAAGGTCATCTCGAGACGGCAATAAACGGACTTTGACGTCAATCGGGATGTGCTTGACGTAATAAGCCGCACGTAAATCAGCAAGCGCAGCAGGATTATTGGTGCGTCCTTCTAAAAGGACACGGCCATTGGTTTCGCGCGTTGCTTGGATCTCAAAGAGGTCGAGACGTTCGTCAGGCGCGTGTTTGGCTCGCACCGATTCAATGATCTGTGTGTCGATATTGTCTGACGCGGCTTGTTGTGCCACGGGACTTGCTTCAGTTAAAGAAGAAGCCGCAAAGAGTGAAAGAAGATTCAAAAAAGCAGACAGTTGACGACGCATCACAATCCTCAAACAAAAAGAAATACCTCAAGCGACTGGAAAAGGGCGAGTCGCTTGAGACGTTCTATTCTACCTGCGACTAGTTCCATGCTTCTTTAAAGAGAAGCATGAGGCCATCAAGTCCCGCGGCCGTGACCTGGTATTTGGCTTGTGCACGCACGACGGGCTTCGCGTGAAAAGCGACGCCAATGCCAGCTGCACCCAACATTTCAAGGTCGTTGGCGCCGTCACCCGCGGCAATCGCAGCTTTGATTGAAACGCCTTCAAGGGCACATAAGATTTCGAGCGTACGACGTTTGCCATCGGCATCCAAAATGCGACCGCCAGCAGGACCCGTGACGTGCCCCGTCAAATGGTCACCATCGATATCAAGCTCATTACTAAAGGCGCCATTCATGCCTAAACGCTCGGCGACCACTTTTGTGAAATTCGTAAAGCCGCCTGAGAGGATATAGGTTTTTACGCCGTGAGAACGACAAAAGTCGATAAGGGCAGTGGCACCCGACTGTAAGCGGATCCCTTGAAGGGCATCCGTAATGATCGTGGTCGGGGCATCTTTGAGAAGCGCAACACGGTTGGTGAGGCTTTCAGCAAAGGTCTGATGACCTTCCATCGCGGCACGTGTGGCTGCGGCTACTTCGTTACCAACGCCCGCTAAAGCGGCCATATCATCAATACATTCGTTATGAATGATGGTGCCATCCATGTCTAGACATAAGACACGATAGTTTTTGATCGATAAGTTGGCCGGTACAACGACGGCGTCGATGGTCTCATCGTCAGCATAACGACGTGCAATCGTCCGTGCAGTCATGGGTGAAAGATCACAGAGACGTACCCCCTTGGGGCGTGAGAGTACTTCGCTAATCTGAAATTCGTCGGCAAGGTCACAAAGAACATCAGGCGTGACACCAGGGCCCATTAAAATCAAGTCGTTCACAGAACACCTCTGAGCAAAACAAGTCTAATAACAGTAGACGATATCGCTCGCGCTCGCAATGATGCAAAAGTCGTATTTCACCTGGCTAGCACATTTCCCGTATGGTTAAAAGCGACAAAAATAAGTAAGATTCGACGTTACGACAATTAAAACGCTTCTGTTATGACTCTCTTTCAATTACGCCAAACCGTCTTTTTGCTCATTACCGCGACCATCTGGGGCTTGAGTTTTGTCGCTCAGTCTGTTGGTATGGATCATGTAGGCCCTTTCACATTTACGTCTTTTCGTATGTGTTTAGGGGCGCTCTTTTTGATGCCGTTTCTACTTTGGGCGCGTCGACGACTCAAGATCACGAATCCCGTTGAATATGCACACCGCTCGTCGCCTGCCTATCGTAAGACCTTGTTGATAGGGAGTATTTGCTGTGGACTTTGCCTCTTTGGTGGTGAGTCTTTGCAGCAGTTTGGTCTCGTGCATGACACTGAGGTCGGTAAAGCAGGTTTTATTACCGCACTCTATATTGTGTTGGTGCCTCTGATCGGTTTGATTTTAGGTCGTAAAACAGGGTGGCTTGTGTGGGTGGCTGTCGCGATTGCCATCGGCGGCTTGTGGTTCTTGTGTGTGCCGCCAGAAGGATTTTCGATTCGCTTGGGCGACTTTTATACGTTGCTCTGTGCCTTTGTCTTTTCGTTGCATATCTTGGTGATCTCGTTTTTTGTGACGAAAGTCAATGGCGTCGAACTCGCCGCTGGGCAGTTTATTTGTGGTTCAATCACGGCCACGTGTGCGATGCTTCTCACTGAAACCCCTACGATCGAAGGTCTCCAAGGCGCAATGTGGCCGCTATTGTGGGCGGGCATTATGTCTAACGGGATTGCGTATACCCTTCAGATTGTGGGTCAGCGTGGGATGAACGAAACGGTCGCTAGCCTCATTATGAGTTTAGAAAGCGCAATTGCTGTGATCGCAGGGTGGTTCTTGTTAGGTGAAGTGCTCTCTGAGCGCGAACTCTTTGGCTGCCTCTTGATGGCTGGCGCAGTGGTGTTGGCGCAGTTACCTACGCCAAAGAAAAAGACGAAGGTCGAAGCGACCTAAATCGACTTGAAGCGCCCTAAGGTGATTCAAAGGACGCTTCAAAACAGACACTAAAAATGCTAATGGCTCCGTCAGTCGCCCGACGGAGCCATTTTTGCGCCCGCAATTTAGGTCAAGGAGCGCGACTATACATAGACCTTTTCGATACCGCCATTCTTGGCTGTACGAATGAATTGGTCACGCCAGTTAGCGCCGAGAATTTGGCGAGCCATTTCAACGACGACATAGTCGGTCGTGAAGTTGGCGCGTCCTTCGTAGCGCGAAAGACCTTGCAAGCAACCCGGGCAGGTCGTGAGCATCTTGACGTTGCCCGTGACTTCAGCTTTGGCTTTGGCCTTTTCGATTTCTTCGAACTTACGCGTGCGAACCTGAGAGGCAATGTCAGGGCGTTTCACAGCAAAGAGTCCCGATTCGCCACAGCAGCGTTCGCTCTGAACGACGTTGGCCCCGGTGAGCTGCTTAACAGTATCCAAAGGTACGCTGTTACGCAGCGGCGTATGGCACGGATCGTGATAGAGGTACTTGCCTTCGTTCGTTGGCATCGTGATGCCACGTTCCAAGAGGAATTCGTGGATGTCGATGATACGACAACCCGGGAAGATACGATTGAAGTCGTATTCGTCCAAGGCCTTAATACACGTACCGCAACTCACGACCACCGTACGAATGTCGAGGTAGTTGAGCGTGTTGGCCATACGATGGAAGAGCACACGATTTTCGGTCATGAGCTTTTCGGCCTTTGCAGTATTGCCATAGGCTAATTGCGGGTGACCGCAGCAACGATAGCCCGGCGGCAAGACGGTCTGAACGCCTGCGTGCCAAAGCATGGCTTGAACGGCAAGCCCAACGTCTCCAAAGAGCTTTTCGGAGCCGCAACCAGGGAAGTAGAAAACGGCTTCGGTGTCTTCAGGCATGTCCGGACGACGCAGGATTGGGATCATGATTTCTTCTTCAATCCCCAATTCTTGACGCATGGTTTTGGCTGGCATACGGTTGGGCAATGGGGCACTCAAGAGATGGATGACCTGCCCTTTGAGGCTTGGACGACCCGTTGTAGAGCGAGGTTCCGTACGAATCTTTTCGAGCGTACCACTAAGACGCTTTTCAACGAGTTCGTGTCCCATACGCTGGAGCTTGTAACCCGCACGTACGGCACCTGCATGAAGGGCACGCACGGCGATCGGATTGACGGCATCGACCAACGCTTCGCCCGCTATGGCTGCAGGATTGAAGTCACGATAGCCACTACGCGCTAAGAAGGCCTTGACTGCCGTTGTGACGTGACCAAAGTCGATCTTCACGGGGCAAGGCTTCACGCAACGGTGGCAGATCGTGCAGTGGTCAGCTAAGTCAACGAGTTCGTTAAAGTGACGTAACGAAAGGCCACGACGCGTCTGTGACTCGTAAAGGAAGGCTTCGGTCATGAGCCCTAAAGCCAGAATTTTGTTGCGCGGCGAGTAGAGTAAGTTGGCACGCGGAATATGCGTCGTGCAAACAGGCTTACATTTACCACAACGTAGGCAATTCTTGACGGACTGAGAAATCGCACCAAGGCCCGAATTTTCAAGAATCAAGGATTCTGCGCGGAAGAGTTCAAAGGACGGCGTATAGGCGCGTTCAAGACCACCGCCCGCCATGAGTTTGCCTCGATTAAAGCGACCCTCAGGGTCAATACGCTGCTTCCATTCACGGAACGGACGGAATTTTTCGTCACTCAAGAATTCAAACTTCGTGAGACCAATCCCGTGTTCGCCAGAAATCACACCACCTAAACGTTCGGCCAAGGCCATAATGCGACCCAAGGTCTTTTCGGCGTCCTGCATCATGCCGTAGTCGTCAGAATTGACTGGCAAATTCGTATGGACGTTACCGTCACCCGCATGCATATGAAGCGCCACAAAGAGGCGGCTACGCACGTGCTTAGCATGTGCGGCTTGAAGGGTCTTCAATAGGTCGGCCGGCAGGGCTTGCGCCAAAGGCTTCAGGATGTCGCGCTTAATCGAAATGCGTAAGCGACCATCTCGCATGGCCAAGAAGATCGATTCACCGTCAATGGGTTCGGTGCCTTCTTCAAGGTAGGGGAGTGCCAAGGCGTCGAGGTCTTCGTACATCGTGACCCAACGGTCTCGCATCTGCGCCGTCAATTCACGCGCCCACTTGATGCCTGCGGTCTGATCGTACGCTACGTCACCCAAGATGTCAGCAAAGGCGTTGGCAATACGGATCTTATTCTTAAACGAGAATTCGATATTGATGCGTTCGATTTCGTCCGAATATTCACCCAAGCGTTCAAGCGGAATCACGACGTCTTCATTTAACTTAAAGGCGTTCGTGTGTTTGGCAATGGCCGCCGTGCGAGAGCGTTCCTTCCAGTAGGCCTTACGGGCTTCGGGGGTACGCGCAATGAAGCCTGCCCCTGTACGCGCACGTGCCATTTCGCAGATGCGTTCAGCGGCAGCATCAAGGTCTGCTTCGTTATCCGAGACAATGTCGGCCAAAAGCACCATCTTAGGCATGCCGCGACCTTCTTCTTTGGCGCGATAGCCCACGGCGCGCACGTAGCGCCAGTCGATGTGTTCAAGGCCGGCGAGTTGCACGGTCTTGTGGTTGCGCACGTAGTCACGCACTTCAACAATCGCAGGCGTGGCTTGCGCGACTGTGCCATAGAATTCCAAGCAGACCGTACGGCCGTAGGTGGGCATGCGATGCAACACAAAGGCTGCTGCCATGACGATACCGTCGGTCCCTTCTTTTTGAATGGCTGGCAACCCACAGAGATATTTATCGGTCACGTCCTTGCCAAGCCCTTCTTTACGGAAGGTGCGACCAGGAATAGAGAGACGTTCAGTCTTGACGATCTTGCCATCGTCGGTGAGTTCATGAATGTCAAATTCGGCCGTTTCGACTTCGTGAATGCGACCAAAGTTGTGGCCCACACGTTCGACACGAATGACCTTACCTTCAACGTTCACCATCTTCCACCAAGCGAGGTTGTCAATGGTCGTGCCCCATAGGGTGGCTTTCTTGCCACCCGCATTAATGGCTACGTTGCCTCCAATACAGCAAGCATCGGCGGAGGCTGGGTCGACGGCAAAAACGAGTCCCGCCGCAGTTGCAGCTTCTTCAATACGACGCGTAACGCATCCTGCACCACATTCAATGACCGGATGTTGACCTTCAACCCCAGGGAGTTCGCGCATCACTGGACCGCTATGACGGTCAAATTTTTCCATGTTGATGACGGCGCTCATTTCGTCAAGCGGCACCGCGCCGCCCGTGTAGCCCGTACCGCCAGAACGCGGAATGATGGTGAGTTTTAAATCGAAGAGGGCACGCACAAGCGGTGCAATTTCTTCTTCTCGATCAGGGAACACCACCACAAAGGGATATTCGACACGCCAGTCGGTGGCGTCGGTGACGTGGGTCACGCGAGCAAACCCATCAAAACGGATATTGGTGGGTGCTGTGATGGCTGAGAGACGCTTTTTGACTTCTGCGCGCTTGGCAACTAGCTTTGGGAATGCGGCTTCAAAGTCGCAGACGGCGTTACTCGCTAAAGAAATGAGGTTGTAAACGTCGGCATTGCCCGCTGCGCGTTGACGCACGGCTTCAAGACGGCGGCTCATCTCGCGAACGAGGAGCTTTAATCGACGCGGATGGTCAATCAAGTCGTCAACAAGATAAGGGTTACGTTTAACGGCCCAAATGTCGCCCAAGACTTCAAAAAGCATACGGGCTGAGCGACCTGTTTTGCGCGAGGTTCGTAAAGATTCAATCGTATCCCAGGCGGGGGCACCGAGGAGTCGAATCACAATTTCGCGGTCCGAAAAAGACGTGTAGTTATACGGAATTTCTCGGACGCGGGGTTTGAGTGGTGTTTCGGTCATAGGGGGCTCCGAAATTTTTGACGTGTGACGAGTTGCCCACGACTTGGCGGCAACGGGTCAACGTGAAATGGCAGTATGAATTCATTCTAACCCATTGAAAGAGAGGGAAATTAGCTCAGACGGTTTAGGCTGTATCGCCCATCTGTACCCCGATAGAGGTAGGTGTATAGTGACTTTTTGTGTAGGTTTTCGGTACGCAAATGTCGTTTTTTGTGGCCTTGGTCTTAAGGCTGATTCAACAGGCGGCCTGTATCATGACAGCAATAGAAAAAAATGACGGTATTTCGCGAGAGAAGTTCTCAATTTGTCTCTGAAAAAGGTAAAATGCTGTCATCTTAACGAGAATGATTTTCTTTTCATTGCTAAAAAAGTGCTTAGTCGGTTCTGGCACGCTAGCTAAAAGAAAACTTAAAAGAATTAAAGACCCTCTTGTTGTTATGGTTGATGTGATGACACTTGACACGGCGCCACTCGGTGAAGAGTTGGAAGTGGTGCGTGTGAAGGCTGAAGATGCACCCGAATCGTGGGACATCTGGCTCGAAGAAATTGGTTTTACGCCTGGTGAACCTTGCATGGTGCTACAACGCGCTGCGCTCGGTGGTGACCCCATTGCGGTTCGCATTGGGGTTTCGACGTTTGCGTTGCGTTTGGCTGAAGCGGCCTGTATTGAAGTTCGTGCAAGGAGTCACTAAATGGCCGTTCAACCTATTGATATTTATCCATCGGGGCCATTGATTGCGATGTTAGGTAACCCCAACGCGGGTAAAACATCGCTTTTTAATTTATTGACGGGCTCTAAACAAAAGGTCGCAAATTATGCTGGCGTCACCGTTGAACGTGTCGAAGGTCAGCTTTTGGGCGTGGACACTAAGATTCGTGTGCTCGACCTACCAGGGACCTATTCATTTCATCCGCGCTCACCCGACGAAAAAGTGACCGTTGACGTCTTAAAGGGCGTGGCGCGTGGTGAACGTCGTCCTGATGTGGTCGTGTGTGTGTTGGATGCGACCAATCTGCGTCGTGGTCTCAAACTGGTGCTGGCCGCTCAACGTTTGGGGTTGCCAGCTGTGGCTGCTGTGAACATGATGGACTTGGCGCGTCGTCGTGGTATTACGATGAAGGCTGAGGATCTCTCTCGCGAATTGGGTATCCCAGTTGTTGAAACGGTCGCAGTCAAAAAGCAGGGGATCGATGCCCTCACGGCTCTTTTGGCGGATCCTAAAGCCTGGTCCCAATGGGTGCCACCTAAGCCATCAGATGACGAAGATGATCTTGAGCGCCTCAATCGCATCCTCAAAAAGTTGGGGCTCGATCGGATTTTTCCAGACGAACTCTCTGACCGTATTGACCGCATTGTGCTTAATCCCTGGTTGGGTGTCACGCTTTTGATGGCGATCCTGTTTGTGGTCTTTCAAGCTGTCTTTGCGTGGTCGGCTTTACCCATGGAATGGATTGAAGCTGGCTTTACTTATTTAGCTGAGCTTTGTGCTACCTATCTGCCTGACGGTTTTATCAAAGACCTGTTGGTCGATGCCGTGATCGGTGGTGTGGGCGGCGTGGTGGTTTTCTTGCCGCAAATCTTGATTCTGTTCTTCTTTATTTTGGTGATGGAAGAGTCAGGTTATTTGCCGCGTGCCGCTTTCTTGCTTGATCGTACGATGGGCTCTGTTGGACTATCGGGACGTTCATTCTTACCGTTGCTTTCGGGTTATGCTTGCGCCGTACCCGCGATTATGGCCGCACGTATTGTGGGTAATCAGCGTGATCGCTGGGCAACGATTGCGATTGCGCCTTTGCTGACCTGTGGCGCACGTTTGCCCGTGTATGCCGTGATGATCGCGGCTTTTGTCCCTGATATTTCTGTGGCAGGGATTGGCTTACAGGGGCTCGTTCTTTTTGCCCTTTATTGTTTAGGTATGGTCGGTGCTTTGGTGGTCGCTTGGATTTTGAAGCATACGACGGGCAAGGGGGAAAACCGCACTTTGATGCTTGAGTTGCCGAGCTACCATGTGCCGCGTCTTGATGCCTTAGTGCGTGGCTTGACTGAACGCGCTTGGATCTATTTGCAAAAGGTGGGAACCATCATTTTGGCCTTGACCATTGTGCTTTGGGTCTTGACCACGTTCCCGGGTGCGCCTGAAGGTGCAACAGGTCCGGCGATCAACTATAGCTTTGTCGGGATGATGGGGCGTGCAATGGAACCCATTTTTGCGCCCATTGGCTTTAATTGGCAGATGTGCGTGTCTTTGATTCCGGCGATGGGCGCTCGTGAAGTGGCGGTCGCTGTGTTGGGTACGCTCTATGCAACAGGGAGTGAAGCCGAGGCTGCGCTTGTGCCGATTTTGCAGCATAGTTGGACAATCCCCATGGGTCTTTCGTTCTTGGCTTTCTTTGTGTTTAGCCCATCGTGCTTTGCGACACTTGCGGCCATCAAAAAAGAAATGGGTACCTGGAAAGCGCCAGCCGTTTTGTGGGTGGCCTATATGATGCTCGCTTATGCGTTCTCTTTTGTGGTCTACCACGCAGCTTTGTATTTCAGTTCATAAGAACATTGATATGCTTTAATACCTACCAAGACCAGCACGATGGCTACAATTTGATGTTTCAGTTCTATATGAACATTGATATGCTTTAATACGCCAGTACGTCGCACGATTGCTTATGAGTTCGATATGTTTCAGTTCTATACGAACATTGATATGCTTTAATCCAGCGCAAACCAATACGTCCATTGGAAGACTCATAGGTTTCAGTTCTATACGAACATTGATATGCTTTAATCCTGGGTACGCTAATGGTTGAAAAAACTTGTTCGGGTAGTTTCAGTTCTATACGAACATTGATATGCTTTAATCCCGACGGTTGGCGATGTTATTTCCCTAAACGGCGTTTCAGTTCTATACGAACATTGATATGCTTTAATCCATCCCAAAGCGAGCGATGACGTCTGCGCCATTCCCAGTTTCAGTTCTATACGAACATTGATATGCTTTAATCCAGACCTACGCCCCCCGTCATGCTTGATGCGAGTGGTTTCAGTTCTATACGAACATTGATATGCTTTAATCCTTCGGGCGTTTCGATTGACAGCAGGTCGGGCTGTTGTTTCAGTTCTATACGAACATTGATATGCTTTAATCCGGTTGGATAGGGTGGAAGCCTTCAAAACAGTACAGGTTTCAGTTCTATACGAACATTGATATGCTTTAATCCCGTACGCCGACGCTCGATCCACGCCTCTATGTCTTTGTTTCAGTTCTATACGAACATTGATATGCTTTAATCCTCAACCTGCGAAGCGTTGATCGCGGCAGGCAGATTGTTTCAGTTCTATACGAACATTGATATGCTTTAATCCTTATCGATGTAGTCTTGGTGTTGCTCTTCCGTTTGAATCGTTTCTGGCCTAGCGAGAGGCTCATTGTGGCTTTGTATGTCATTGAGGTCAATGACCATCTTGTCACAATTGACAGCTGCGCGCATCAGAATCGTTTTTAATTCCAACGCATGTCCTTTCCAAGTTTTTTGATTCTGAAGATAGGCAATGGCGCGCTCCGTAATATTCCAGGTAAGGCCATTAGACTTGGCTTCTTGCAAGAAGAGGCGAATCAGATCTGGAATATCTTCTGAACGTGTATCTAACCCAGGGACAAAGAGTGGGCAGACGGACATGCGCAAAAAGAAATCCAATCTCAGCGAGTCATACGTCTCTAATTCTTCGATTGAACAACGTGAACCGCCAATAATTCTCAAGTCCACACGGACCGACTCAGTCACTCCGCCTTTTTTATGCGTAAACCCACCCGTCTCAATGAGCTTGAGAATGGTTGCCTGAAGTTCTTGTGTGAGCATGTCGATATTGGAAAGGTACAACGTGCCACACACCATATCCCACTTATGGTTGAAGTGGCTATATAAAAATTCGGTGAAATTCTCTTCAGTGAGTGATTCGCAATTTAAGCAGATATAGTCAAATTGTCTGCGTCGAGAATTTTCGTGAACGAGTTTGCCTAAAGCACGTTTGCCACAACCTTCTGGGCCAATAAAAACAATGGGCAACTCAGTCGCACAAAGCTTAGATAATCTGCGCAATAGGTTTTGCATGGAAAGCGATTTGGCACAAATCTCACCGAGTTCAAGACGTGTATATCGCCCTGTTCGGCGAGTCAGCCCACCAAGGAAGTATTCGGGTTGGTGTTGGCTATTAAAAATGGGAGAGATTTCAATATCCCACGTATTGCCGTCTTCGGGATTGGTGACCGTGTTGTGATGCTTCGTAGGCACCTTGGCATTGAGGGTTGCCTTGATCGGGCAGGGCGCGCCACAGAGTTCGCAAGGCGCAGATTGATTAAAAATCAGTTGATAGCAATGCTTACCAATCAGACTAGAATTTCCAAAAGCATGGGTAAAAGCTTGATTGACAAACGAAACTGAAAGATCCGGATTGATGACGATGCGTGGACTATCAATCGCTTCTAATACGGATCGCAACTGAATTAACGAAGACATGGATGCTAGTAGAAACAGATGAAATTTAATATCACAGCATTATAACTATGCTATCAATGTATCACTACTATGGGGATAAGTGGTATTCCTTGGGCAACATTGGTTAAGGTTTTAATACTGAGCCCTAAGTGATTAAAAATATGAAGAACAATATGAAATATTACAACGACTAGATGATAGGCATTTAGATTAATTTATGTCGTTTTGACATAGTCAAGGCGAGTCTAAGAGATTCGAGGATCTAGTGTTCGTGTTATTGATGCAAAGAAAAGTAAGTGGTCACTCAATAGAATATTTTTATTTGATTTAGGTCAAGAAAAAGCATATTAATTTTTTATAATGAAATAATTATTTACAAACGGCTGAGCGAATATTTTTTGATGTGAATAATACCTTTTTATTAGCCCAAAGAGAGAAGTCACAGCCTTTGGTTTTATCGACTGATCGATTGTCTTAGTCCCGTGGCGACTGGATTTTGTGCCACGATGAGCAAAAAAAAGGGAGCGGTAGTGATCAGGATAGCCTGACTGCTACCACTCCCTTTGCTAAAGGTACGTTGGTGTCTTACGCTTTCTTATTTAAGACGGGCGGTACGTCACAGCGGCAGATAAAGGTGAGGAAGGCATAAAGGAAGCCACCCACCAACATGGCAACCACAAGACCAATATTGGCTGTCGCAAAGACGCTCGTTTCAGCGCCGGCCGGCAATAAGAAGCTCACAATATGGGCAATGTAAGGGTCGCTCGACGTGATCGTGCCTAAACCAATGAAGGTCGCGACAGCGAGCGAGAAGAGCGCCGTCCAACGGTAGCTACGACCGCCTTCGCCATAATCAAAAGCCATACGCACATCCCAGCCCAAACGCTTCTGACGGATAAAGTCCACCATCTGAATGGCACCCCAAGAACCCATGATGACTGAGATCACAGCTAAGAAGGACTGGAAGGTCATCAAGAAGGAGTCCGAGATGAAAAGCAAGTACGATAAGCCCAACGCAATAATCAGTGCGTTGAGGCCTGTCGAGACGGCACGCGAGAGCGGTGCGCCCATCGCTAAGAGGGCAAGGCCAGAACTATAGACACCCGTCATGCCCGCCGAAATCAAGCTCACAATGATGACGATCGAGAAGGGCACGTAGAACCAGAAGGGCAAAATCCCCGTCAAAGCTGCAAGCGGTTCGACAGAGGCCTTTTCAAGGAGTTCCGGGTTACCTGCGGAGAGCATGACGCCCAAGATCAAAAGGAAAGAAACGGGCACAGCAATCCCGCTCATCGTCCAGAAAATCACGCCGCCCGCTTTGGTGTGACGGGGCAAATAGCGAGAATAGTCGCCACCATAATTTAAGAAGCCTAAGCCTACCATGGTCATGGCGAGCACGACGCCACCCAAGAATTCGGCAAAGCCGGCAGAAGGACGGTCACCTAAAACCGAGAAGTCGATTTGTGGAATAAAGAAGAATAAATAGATGAGCGTGAAGATCCCAGTGACCCAAGCGATCACTTTTTCGATCTTCAAAATCAACTGGTAGCCCCAAACGGCACCCGACATCGTGAGGGCAATGATCACGATAAAGCTGCCGACAAGGCAAGCGACAGAAGGATAACCATCGGCTTTGGCTAAAGAGGGGATTAAGTGGATTGCGAGGTCAGCCAAGGTGGTCACGGCCATCGAGAGCATGATCACCTGCCAACCTAGGCTAGCAAAATAACCAAAGAAGGTCGGGATCTTGTTGCCGTGGTAGCCAAAGGCAAAGCGTGACTGAACGAGGGTTGGTAAGCCCGTACGCACAGAACCGACAGCCAAAATGCCAACGAGCGAGCAAGACAAGAAGTAGCCAAGGACGCCAGCGAGCATGGCTTGCCAGACAGAAAGCCCTAAGCCCAAAACGTAGATCCCGAGCGTAATGCCGAAGATCGAAATGTTCCAGGAAAACCAAATCGGAAAGAGGCCAGCGGCTGTGCCGTAACGTTCGTTATCTGGCACTGGATTAACGCCATTGACTTCAATGGTATTGGCGGAGGTGTTATCACTCATTTTGTTTAGATGCAGGTTTTGAGTCTAAAGAGGGACACCGTTGTGAGTATGAGGCTCACAACGGCCAGCGATGTGGATAGGTTTTAAGCCGATTTAAGCGAGTAGCTCTTCTAAGGTCGGGGCTGTGGCACCGCCTTCGCGGCCGGTGACGACGCTCGCCACGCGATTAGCTAAGAGGACGCTTTCGTTAATCGAGAGGTTGCACATGAGGCCAGCGATAATGCCACCCGTGTGTGCGTCGCCTGAGCCGATCGTATCGACGACAGCCACCGGGAAGCCGGCGATACGACGAACGCCATGCGTGTCAACGACCACGGCACCACGACCACCGTCCGTGACCACCACTTCGCGACCCGTCATGTCATGAATGCGCAAGGCGGCATCTTCAACGCGTTGTGTGTTCGTCATAAAGAGTGCTTCAGCAGCGTTGATCGTGATGAGGCAGCCTAAACGGTAGAAGGCTTCCATACGTTCACGCGGCAAGAAGTGAACGCGAGGACCCGGATCAAAGACGATTGTGGCATCGGGGCGCTTGCGAGCTAGCCCTTCAAGAATTACACGGCCTGTGTCACCATCGGCTTGATAGCCCGACACGTAAAAGTAGTCGTAGCGAGTCATGTCGAACTGCTCGTACCAGTTTGGCTTCATGCGACGTTCAATGCCAAACATCGAGATGAACGTACGTTCGCCTGACGCGTCCGCTAATGAAAGGCACCAACCGTTGTCGCCATTATCGGTTTCGCGATAGATCGGATAGCCACGATCAATCAAGGCTTCAGTAATGATGTTGGCAAAGTGTCCTTCGCCGACAGGCATGTAGCTGTCAAAGGGAAGGTGCAGCTTATTGAGCACGTCCGCGACATTAAAGGAGCAACCGCCAACTGTGGTGCAACGGTAGTCCCCTTCGATATCGGCACCAGCCTGCGGCATTTCTTGCACGTTGATGACCATGTCAACGAAGGCAGAACCAATGACGAGTACATTGGCTGTGGGCTTGAGCGTCTGAAGGATGGTCTGAATATCTCGCACGATCTCTCTCCTTTAGAGCGTAAAGGTCTCACGCGCGGAGACGATACGGCGAGCCAACGCACGGAAGTCAATGTTGTTCGTGGTTTCAAGGAACGTCGTACGTTCATCGCCCAAGGCTTCAAAGCCTTCAAAGGCACCGCAAATCGCACAAGCCATGGCACCGATCGTATCCGTGTCGCCACCGAGGTTGGCACACATGATGGCTGCGTCATAGGTATTACGACAATAGAAGGCAATCGCCAAAGCTGCCGTGACGCTTTCGCTCGTCATCGTGCCTGTACCGAGCATCTGATACACCCAAAGCGAGAAGTCATCTGGGTTTTCGAAATCCTTCATGACGGAAAGCGCTAACTTAAAGCGTTCACCGATGGATGCAGCCCAGGTCGTTTCACCCTTGGCGCGTGCAATATCCCACATCTTCAGCACGTCTTCAATGGCTTCGTCCCAAGTGCGACCGCCGATGCCGCTCGCGACAGCCTGAGCGATCATGGCTGCGCCCCCAATCGCCACATCGGTGCCGTGTGTCACCAGGCTGACACGTGCAACCGTTTCTGCGAGCTTTTCGGTGTCATTCCAGGGGACTAAACAACCGACAGGGGCAATGCGCATGCCTGCACCATTGGTGAGGGCTTCTTTGGTATAGACCGTGTAGTCTTCGCCCTTGGAGTGGGCAAGGAGACTCGCCTTGGAGCTTGGTCCCAAAAGATTGATTTCAAAACCATTCACAGACTCAACCCAAGCGAGAAGGTCGTCCGCTAATGTCTTGACGGGAGGCACCGTGCCAGCTTTCAACAGGGCTTCAAGAATCACAAAAGCTTGTGCGGAGTCGTCCGTATAGTGACCGGCCTTAAAGTAGCAAGCCACAATGTTGTCTTCTGGGCCATCTAAGAACGTATCAATAAAGCCAAAACGTTCGCGTACTTTTTCACGCGGCCAAAGTTCGCCAGGGACGCCCATAGCGTCGCCCATGACCATACCAGCCAAAGCGCCAGCGATCTGATTTTCAAGCGTCATAATCAATCTAAAAAAGGGGAAGTCACAGGAGGCGAAGGATTGCCTGACTCAAACCGTGACTAAAGAGGAAGCGAGGGAAAACCTCGATTTTTAAAGAACAAGCATTGTACCGATTTTCGACGTCAAAAGTCATGTTTTGGAACGGTTAAGTGTTAATTCTCAATAATGGCTGTGAAGTAGGTGTTGCACAGGAAAGGTGTAAACAAAAGGCCCGCCTATTCCATCATAGACGAGCCTTCTGGCAAACCTTATAGGGCGCGGATACATTGATCGGGGCTCTATCTCGACGTGCAGGTTTGGTCTAAGCACGCTCAACGGTTGTTTCGCTCTCACATGATCTGTAAGACCGTTATAGAGGTTTGCCTAATCATTTTACGAGTTTCTGGGCGTTTTTGTGGTGTTATCAAAAGAAACACCCTCACAAAGATGAACTTTGTAAGGGCTTTTTGGCTCAAAGCATACTCAGCAAAATCCCGCTAGGAACCCTCGCCTCTAATGATATGGATCACCCACCCGATGCCTAAACAATCGATTCCCGAAGATCGCTGATGGGGTATCAGAACCCTGTATGGAGTCAATATCATGGCTAGAAAGCGCCCCTGTCTACACTCGACACATCGATCTCATACGAAGCTGTCGGCCTCGACCTTGCTAAAAGAAATTTGAACAGGTCTAGATTACCAATGATATTTCTTGTGGAGTCGTTTTATGAATAGCTGAGTTTGGAATTCGGAAACGCCCTATATACGCGCGTTTCGAATGGTCTTTGCACAAATTTAAAGCAAAATTTTGCACTTCATTGGTGCAAAGCGGCACAAGTAGGCGCAGGTTCGATAAAAAAGAACATTGCGCCTATTGCTTGAGAGTGCTCTACGAGAAGAACGTAAGTGAGATAAGCGTTTCTATTTCTATTTGGCACGCAGTTTGCTGGTAAGAGGAGTTAGATCGGCATAACAATCTGCCGATCATGTGATAGATGCCTCTCGGCATTCCTTTTTGGAGTAAAAAAACATGTCCTCTCCCACATCTATTTTGCAGATGATTCGTGAAAACGACGTGAATTTCGTGAGTCTGCGTGTCACAGATATGCACGGTAAAGAAATGCACTTAACCGTGCCAGCTAACTTGATCGACGAAGATACATTTGAATTTGGTCAGGCTTTTGACGGTTCGTCTTTCGCGGGTTGGCGCGGGATTGAATCGTCAGATATGGTGCTGATGCCCGATCCTGAAACCGCACATATGGATCCCTTCCGCGCCGAAACGACCTTGGTGATGGCTTGCGATGTGCGTGATCCGTCGACGGGCGAAGGTTACGCGCGTGACCCGCGTACGATTGCTCGCCGCGCTGAAAAGTTTTTGCAGAGTATGGGGTTTGCCGATAAGGCCTTCTTTGGTCCAGAACCTGAATTCTTTATCTTTGACGAAGTCCGTTGGGGTCACACCATGGGTAAAAGCTTTTTTGAAGTGAAGTGTGATGAAGGTCCTTGGAGTACTGGTGAAAAGATTGAAGGCGGTAACTTGGGGTATCACAATCATGTAAAGGGTGGCTACTTCCCTGTGTCTCCTGTGGATAGCTTAGCTGACATCCGTGCAGAAATGTGCTTGCAGCTTGAAGCTCAAGGCGTGCCCGTTGAAATTCATCATCACGAAGTGGGTGGCGCAGGACAGTGCGAAATTGGGACCCGCTTTAGCACGTTGGTCGAACGCGCTGATTGGACGCAGATTTTGAAGTACACGGTTCACAATACGGCAGCAGCCTACGGTAAGACCGCAACTTTTATGCCAAAGCCCGTGGAAGGCGATAATGGCTCTGGTATGCACGTTCATCAGTCCCTTTGGAAGGATGGTGTGAACCTCTTTGCTGGAAACGGCTATGCGGGACTCTCTGAAACGGCACTCTACTATATTGGTGGCGTGATTAAGCACGCTCGCGCACTGAACGCCATTACAAACCCGTCCATTAACTCGTACCGTCGTTTGGTGCCAGGGTTTGAAGCACCGGTGAAGCTTGCTTATTCGTCTTGCAACCGTTCCGCTTCGATTCGTATTCCACACGTGAGAAACCCAAAGGCGCGGCGTATTGAAGTCCGATTCCCTGACCCGTCCGCTAATCCTTATCTCGCCTTTTCAGCTTTGTTAATGGCGGGGCTTGATGGAATAGAAAACAAGATCCATCCGGGTGAAGCGGCAACGAAGAACCTCTACGACTTGCCGCCCGAAGAAAATGCGCTCATCCCGACGGTTTGCTCGTCCTTAGATCAGGCGCTCGAATCGCTCGACAATGATCGCGCCTTTTTGACGAAGGGGGGTGTCTTTACGGACGACTTTATTGATGCCTACATTGCACTAAAGGCTCAGGACGTGACGAAGTGGCGTATGGCTGTGACGCCACTCGAATTTGACCTCTACTATGCTGTCTAATCGCTAAGGAGATCTCACCAAGAAACATCTGCCTGTTTTTAAATGAACGCGCGGATGTTTTTTGATTGAGGTTTGTCTAAACGCGTCTTAGCTAGGCGATTTCACCTATATCGTGTGTGCTTGAAAACCCTAAAATACGCATTCAAAACAGCCCCGTAAGTAGGGCTGAAACCTCGGGGGAATATATTATGTGCGGCATTGTCGCTCTTTATAGTCATCAACCTGTTAATCAGCGTCTCTATGACGCACTCCTTTTATTGCAGCACCGTGGCCAAGACGCGGCAGGAATTGCGACCTTAGATGGTCAGACCTTTCATTTGCATAAAGCCATGGGTCTTGTAAGAGACGTCTTTCGGACACGCAATATGCGGGATCTCACGGGCAATATCGGGATTGCTCATGTGCGTTACCCAACGCAAGGGTGCGCGACTTCTACTGAAGAATGTCAACCCTTTTATGTGAATGCGCCTTATGGGATTGTCTTTGCACATAATGGCAATCTCACGAATGCCGAAACGCTTAGAAAGGAACTTCAAACGGTTGACCGTCGTCATGTGAACACCACAAGTGACTCGGAAGTCTTGCTTAATGTGCTCGCAACAGAAATTTCGCGTGTCACCTCAGATGGTCATAAGATGACGGCAAAAGCGATTTTTAAGGCAGTTGCACGTCTACATCGTCGTGTTCGTGGGTCGTATGCTTGTACGGCTTTGATTGCTGGTCATGGTCTATTGGCGTTTCGTGATCCGCATGGTATTCGCCCTTTGTGTTGGGGACGTCGTGTTGACGAAAGTGGGTTTACCGAATATATGGTGAGCTCTGAATCGGTGACGATGCCAGCGCTGGGCTTTAAATGTGAAGGTGATGTGCTACCAGGTGAAGCCCTTTGGATTGGCTTTGACGGTCAAGTGGCCAGAAAACAGTTGGCTGATCATCCTGCTCTCAATCCTTGTGCCTTCGAGTATGTGTATTTTGCACGTCCAGACTCTGTGATAGACGGCATTAGTGTCTATGATGCGCGTTTGAAGCTCGGAGAGTATTTAGCAGATGCAGTGGCTAACGAAATGAAGCTTAGCGACATTGATGTCGTGATGCCGATTCCTGACAGTGCTCGTCCCTGTGCGCAACAGTTGGCGATGAAGTTAAAGCTCAATTATCGCGAAGGCTTTATCAAGAATCGCTATATCGGTCGTACGTTTATCATGCCAGGCCAAGCTGTGCGTCGTAAGAGCGTTCGCCAAAAGCTGAACGCCATGCCGATCGAATTTAAAGATAAGAATGTGCTTCTTGTTGACGATTCAATCGTTCGAGGCACAACCATGAAGGAAATTGTCACAATGGCGCGTGAGTCGGGCGCAAAGAAGGTGTATGTAGCGAGTTCCGCACCTCGTGTGATGTTCCCGAATGTCTACGGCATTGATATGCCGACAAAGAGTGAACTTCTTTGCGGTGATGGCAAGGGAGCTGACGAAGTCGCGAAGATTATCGGTGCGGATAAGGTGATTTATCAGCCGCTAGCATCGTTGAGTCTTGCTTTGAAGGACTTGCGTCCAGATATCAAAAAGTTCGATTGCTCTTGCTTTGACGGTGAATATGTAACAGGTGACATTACGCCCGAATATCTTGAACATTTAGATGACGCAAGAAATATGCCGCAAGTTGCTACACCTAGCGACGATTAATTCGTTACGTTTTCGTTCGTTTTAGCTTTACTACGACCGACCATTGTCCGACATTTCTGGTCCTTTTGTTCGGATGATGGTCGGCTTGTAGTTTTGTAAGTGAGTACCGACGACTAAGCTCGTGATGACGCCTTCAATCGTACATTGATCGTCTGGCGTGGTGTAATGACGCTATAAAGACCATTCGCGTTTTCGGGCTATATGTGTTGGTGAAATGAGTGGTTTGCTCACCCGTTAAAATAAAGGGATCGAAAATTTCGATCCCTTTATTTTTGGAAGTTCCCCAATGCCGCACTGAATATCAAACAGGAAGGCATTCGAAATTTAAAGGCGGCTGGGCTGACCGTCTTGCGCTCGTAATGTCACAAGCCGAAGCCTGTGAAGATATGTAAGACCGAAGCGATTGCCGATGTGGCGTTGAAGAAGGAGGAAGCCTCGCCCGATTTGTTATCAAATCGGACGGGGAGCTGTTACTCGTAACCGAGCTCATTAACAACGCGTTCGTGCTTCTTTCTGAAGAGCAGTTCATAAAGCCCTAAACCAATCAGAGGCACGATGAAGGAGAGTGCAGCAATTACTGGATCATTGATCACGGTATTGGCAATCAGGGCGACCATGATGATGCAGATCAAGAAGACGGTGAACGGATAGAGCCAAACCTTGTATGGGCGTTCCATTGTTGGATACTTCTTACGCAAAATAATGACCGCGTAGAAGCTCATGCAGTGGAATATCATGCCGCAGACAGCGACCAAACTTGTCAGTTCAGAGAGAGAACGGAAAAGAATTAAGCAGATCGAAACGGCAGATGAAGCAAGAATGGCGTTCGCCGGGGTCTTCCACTGAGGATGGAGCTTACCGAGCGATGAGAAGAAAGCACCGTCACGAGCCATTGCGTAGTACATGCGAGGGAAGGCCATGATGCACCCATTGAGGGAACTAAACATCGCAAGCACCATGGCTGAACCGACCACGATCATGCCGGCAGAACCGAAAAGACTTTCAGCGGCAGCGGTGCCGAGATAGTAGTTGCCAGATGCGACCATCTGTTGGATGGTTTCAAACGGAATGACGCGATAGACGGCGTAGTTAAAGAGGACATAAAGGAGCGAGACACCCACGATCGACAGAATGATGGAAAGCGGGATGTTGCGCTTTGGATTCTTGATTTCTTCACCAATCACATTGAGGTTCGTCCAACCTTCATAGGCCCAAAGGGTCGCAATCACGGCAAAACCCATCATGGACAGAATATTCATGATTGAAGGCGTTTCACCTGGTATGGCGAAGAGGTCTGGCGACTCAGTGCCCATAAAGAGACCCGCAAAAAGAATCAGCAGGATTGGGAGCATCTTCAAGACGAGGAAAATACTCTGTACGGTAGAGCCAGCTCTAATACCACGAATATTTACGGCGGTGAGTAAACAAACGAGCCCGACGGCAATTGACTTTTGTGTGGTTTCGTCGAGTGGCACCATGGAAGAGAGTGCGGCAGCAACGGCAACGGCTAATGCAGCAATCGACCCTGAGTTAGCTAACGTAAAGTTGGCAAAACCACACATGAAGGCCACACGTTCACCATAGGCTTCACGCAGATAAAGATAGACGCCGCCTGACTTAGGCATCATGGCACCGAGTTCGGCGTAACAAATACCAGAGAGAAGGGTGACGAGGCCGCCAACGAGCCAAACGAGGAGCGCGAGTCCGAGACTCATGCCACTACGCTGTAAAACAATGGCACCAATATAAAAGATACCCGAGCCGATCATGATGCCGGCGAGCACAGAGATGCCACCAAAGAGGCCAACTTCGCGGCGCATTTCGGTCTGTTCGGACGATAGCGCGTTGACCGCAGTGACTTGACGTGTAATGTCTGTCATTTTTTTGTTCCTTGAGTTTAGATTGAGGATTTCGTCACCGGTCGCCTGACACAGGGACAAAAAAAGTTGCATCCATCGATGCAACTGCGACTTCAACCGTTCCCTCTAAGGAAACGCAGGAATGACACTGCGATCGATAGCACCTCTACCTACGTCAAGCGTAGGTAGGAGTCATGGAGGTCTTTCCACCATGCCCAACACGAACCGTCTGCCGACGTTCGGTTTCGGCCGCTTGACCTTTCACCATCGTCACGGGATGCCTCCTCGGATGGCTACTCTTTCGCGCAGCGCCTCTACGAACTTTTCATGAACTACTTTGCCACACCGAGCGCGTTTTGTCATCGTGAAATTTTTAAAACAGCGACTTTTGGATGGTTATTTGGCCATTCTCAAACGTATTAATGAGATTGCCCTAAGGTGTATCTATTAGAGGTGTTTTCGAATGTTGGTTTTGTGAAATGCGATAGTGAGCGACGTTGCTTTTCGAGCCTAAGTAGAACATCTCACTTCACTCGACAACAGGTCAATAAATCGTGCCTTCGTTTTGAGAATTACCTCGTGCTGAGGCATACTCGAAACTGAAAGCCGGATAGAGGCGCGGTGCGAAAGAGTAGATGTTGTAGAGGACACTCAACGAGGACATTCGAAAGGTCAAACCGCCGAAGGCGTGAGTCGGGTACGACGCACGAACCTGGGCACATCGGAAAGACCGATGTGACTCCTACCTAAATGTCAAAGGGTAGAGGTGCTGTCGGTGTCTCCAACAAAGTAACTTGCGTTCGGAGCCGCATCGATGGAATGCGGCTTTTTTGTTAACTGAACACGTAGGAGACCGATGCATGTCAACGGCTATTTTGAACGCTCATATTTATGTTTCTCGCGATGTTTTCGCGCAAGCCCTCCTTGTCAACGACGAAGGGTTCATTGAAGCGGTGGGCACCAACGACGAAATTCGTGATCGTATGTCTGAAAGCGCTAATGTTTATGACGCTGCAGGCCGCACGATAGTCCCTGGGTTTAATGACTCACACATGCATCTAATGATGAAGGGCGAAATGCTCGAAGCGATCCAACTCCTTGGCGCAACGAGTATTGCTGACGTTCAAGCCCGATGCCGCGCGTACATTGCAAAGCGCCAGCCTGCACCAGGCACTGTGCTTCATGGCATGGGTTGGAATCAAGACTATTTTGCCAATGACGGTCATCGACTCTTGACACGTGATGACCTTGATGCGGTCACGACCGAGTATCCGCTGATTCTTGAACGCGCTTGTGGCCATATTCTCACTTGCAATTCTGCAGCACTTGCGCTTGCGGGGATTACGCCTGAAAGCGTCCCTCCAGAAGGCGGCGCCTATGACCATGACGAAATGGGACGTTTGACAGGGATTGTTCGTGAAAATGCATGTAGCGCTATTCTCGCTTTACGCCGCGATCGTACCCCTGACGAACTGGATCAGGTGATTCGTACAGCGATGGCTCATGCGTCCGCCAATGGTATTACGTCCGTACAAACGATGGACTTACGTCCTGCTACATGGGAAAAGACGCTTGCCGCTTATGAACGCGTCCAAGCTGATCACCCCACGGTGCGTGTTTACCATCAGGTGAACTTTATGGAACCTGAAGGTTTTCGCCGATTTTTGGCAACAGGTCGTCGCACGGGCATGGGTAACGCCTGGAATCGTATTGGACCATTAAAGATGTTTGTCGATGGTAGCCTTGGTGCTCGTACAGCCTTGATGCGCCAACCTTATCATGACGATCCAACGACTTGTGGGATGGCAACGCTCACTCCAGAACAAATTCAGACCATGGTTAATCTTGCGACCGAAAACAAGTGTCAGGTCGCGATGCACGCCATTGGCGACGGTGCGATCGAACGCGTGCTTGATGCGTATGATGCGGTCTGTCTGGATGGGCAAAACCCGTTGCGTCTAGGTGTCGTACATGTGCAGATCACTGACCGAGCACTTCTAGAACGCTTTACGAAGAATCAGATCTTGGCATACGTGCAGCCGATCTTCTTACACTACGATATTTCAATCGTACGCGATCGCGTGGGTGAGGCATTGGCTTCGACGAGCTATGCTTTTAATACCATGCGTAAGCTAGGTATTCACGCAAGTTACGGAACTGACTGCCCTGTCGAAGAACTCAATCCTCTCGAATGCATCTACTGTGCCGTGACCCGTCGCAACCTTCGTGGTGAACCGAGCGAAGGCTTTGAAATGCAAGAAGCAGTCGATGTGAGTGCAGCGGTTGACGCCTATACGACTGAAAGCGCGTATGTCTCCTTTGAAGAAAACGTCAAGGGACGACTGCAACCAGGGTTCTATGCGGATCTTGCAGTGCTCACAGACGATATTTTCGCTATCGATCCGATGCGTATTAAGGATGTCGGCGTGGTTGCGACGATGGCTGGTGGCCGTTGGGTTCATGGGTCGCTGTGATTGCTTGACGTCATCAATTAATCAATCGGTACGATAAGCCTCAAGTCTTTGTCAAGTGTGGGGCTTGTCGTGCTTTTTAAATGATGGCGTTTTTGCTCAAGCAGGGTCAAATGTGTTTCGGCGATGCTGAGACACGCCTCGAGTCTAAGTCCACCGACACTGAATCATTGTCGGATGAGGAATTGATGTGCGTTGCGCTATCCATGAGTGCAGTCTAAACACTGGTGTCATGTCGATCGACCGCTTGATCCTCGCAAGTAGGAGAAGCGGTCGGTCTTAGCTTGAGTTATTCGACAACTCGCACTGTTTGTGAGAGGATCGGCTAGAGACTCAAAGGACTGTTGCCATATAGTAAGGCAAATAGACAAAGTTGCCTTCTCGTTTAACTTCACCGTGGTGAAGGACGATACCATCTCCGATACGATTACCAAACTTTTCTTTACAACGCGTTAAAGAGATCAAACTCGCTGAACTCGAAGACTTCACTTCAATTGGAATGAGTTTTTTGCCTTGACGAATCAGGAAGTCGATTTCGATAGCGACTTTTCGCGTGTCTCTATGGCGTTCAATATAGAAATAGCTTTGATGTCCGTTGGCGCGAAGACATTGTGCAACAAGATTTTCGATAAGCATTCCCTCGTTGATGTGCAAACGATCAAGCAGAATCGCTTTGTAAAGGTCGTTGTCTAAATACGGGCGATCCTTGAAAGCAAGTGAAATCAATAGACCTGTATCCATCATGTAGCATTTAAACGAAGGATCTGAGATGGCTAGGTTAAATGCAACACTGAGATCGTCGACATTGTTAGCAATATTAATGATCATAGCCTCGTCAAGCCAACGAATAGGTCCTTGATATTCTCGAATACGAGCGTTGGGATGGATGTGACTGATTACGTAACGTTTGTCGTGCTTAGATAATTCCGAAGGTATGCGGGTAAAAAAATTGGTGACGTATTCAGAATTTTCTTCATGCTGGTCTTGCATGTCGTTGCTATAAAGCTGAATGATTTGTTGCTTAGCAAAGTCGACTTGACCAAAATCTTTCGTTTCCACGAAGGCTTTGACGGCTTGAGGCATGCCGCCTACCATCATGAATTCGCGAAAGGATTTCATGATAGGACGGTGGTATGTCTTGAGCGGCTTCACTTTTTCGTAATGTTCATGAATGATATTCATGGTGAAGTGATCGCCTTGCGCCCACAAGAACTCTTCGAAGTCCATAGGTAACACTTCTAGTGTGTACTCTTCAGAAGGTATCAAAATGTCTTTGCTACGCTTGGTGATAGAAGCTAGGGAGCCTGTCTCAAGATAGTCATAACGACCATCTTCAAGCAACGTTTTGATCGCTTGGCGCGCTGGCGGAAAAAGTTGTATTTCATCAAGAATGATGAGAGACTCGCGTTCGTACAACGGCGTTTTGTAATAGAACTGCAATGTTGTGAACAAATGATCGAGGTCGCGTAGGCCGTTTTTAAAGAGGTCTTTGATGGCTTCTTCCGCCTGATCAAAACGAATGAGAATATAGGAACGATACGCCTCTTGTCCGAGTTTTTTGGCGAGCGTCGTTTTGCCAACACGTCGAGCGCCCTTGAGAAAGAGAGCGTAGTTTGGCGCATATTTCTCTTTCCACTCCAACATTGATTGATAAATTTTTCGTTCGTAAACCGATTTTGTAAAATTTTTCACGATTGCGCACCTATATTTTGAGTCGTTTTTCACGGTTGCGCCACTATTTTAATGCCTAAAAATCACGAATGCGCCGTTTTTTCTGGAAAAATGGGTAATTTACCCTTTTTTTCTTCTGGTGTAGACCCATTTAAAGAATGTCGCATTTGTGAGAGGGAGAAGTTGTTGACCGGCGTAAAGCACTCCTTCTTTTTACAAAGCGCATTAAGGCCCAGATCTTTATAATTAGTGAATTACGTTTAATTCAACCCGAGATCTTGATTTTTGGCTCATGAAAGCCTCAACTTCATACCCTAATTTCCAATCGTTGCGAGCGCAGCCTTTATGGAAATTGTTGGCGGCCGATAATGCGCCTGCCATCCTTTCGCTCTTAGCTGAACATCTTGCTGATGAAGACCACGGTTTACGAGCGTCCGAATTTTTTGCCCGTCTTGACCATAGTCTTGAAGAACTTCGTGCCACGAATGTGGATTTACCCAAGTCGGCGCGCGAATATGTCGCCCAGTGGTTAAGCCAAGGCTATCTTGAGCGTACGTTGCCTTATGGTAGCGATGAAGACGTCTATGCCCTGACGTCAGCTTCAGCTGAAGCCATCCGCATTGTGAGTGGTATGGCAAAGCCTCGTTCTGAAGCCACCGAATCGCGTTTGGCATTGGTGATTGATGCGTTAGATACGCTCGAAGAAGATACCGATCGAGATGTGGAGCGCCGACGTTCTCGCCTCATGAAAGAAATGAGCCGTTTGCGTTGCGAACTTGATGCGGTCGATCGTGGCGAGATTCATGTCTTAGATAAAGACACGGCTTTAGAGCGTGCCCGCGAAATTCTCACGTTGTTTTCAGGGTTGGTGGGAGACTTCCATCGCGTGAAAGATCGCTTTGAAACGTTGAATAGCGATTTACGACGCAAGATTATGGAAGGCACGGGCTCCCGTGGGGATGTCTTGGACGATGTCTTTGCGGGGCTTGATTTAATTCGCATGAGTGCGGCTGGACGCACCTTCTTTGCTTTTTGGCGTTTGTTAAATGATCCAGTAGCATCCTCACGATTAGAGGAGTCAATTGACGCCGTGTTGAGTCGTGATTTTGCGCAAGCGTTGACGCTAGAAGAGCGTCGTATTTTGCGTTATATGCGTCGAAGCCTATTAGAAAAGGGTGGAGACGTTCACGAAACGACGCGTCGACTAGCGCATGGATTGCGTCATTTTGTTGAAAGCCGTCAGTATCTTGAAGAGCATCGTTTGAATCGTTTGTTAACTGAAACGATGAGTGCCGGGATGGAAGCGGCTAAAACCACCAATGCTGTGCGTCAGACGGGTATTTTGATTAGTCATACAGGCTTTACGCCTCATTCAGTCTCGCAAATGACCTTGTGGGATCCGGTGACACGCGCACGACCCCAACCGATTGAAGATGGGATTGTGGCGCAGATTGACATGGCCGAAGTGGGCGAACGTATTAAACGCTCCGAAATTAATTTGCGTGAATTGAAAGCCAATGTGGTCGATGTCTTAAGTCGCAAGGATCAGGCGAGTGTGGCCGAAGTGTTGGCTGCCTATCCGGCAAAGCAAGGCTTGGGTAGTGTGGTCGGCTTGATCGAACTTGCTCTTCGCGCCGGGATCCCTGGCACTGGGACCGAAACCCTCACTTGGCAGGGGCTTGATGGACAAACACGCTCTGCGACGGTTGCAGCACTTTATTTTGTAAAGGATAAATTAGATGACCTCACTCGAACCTACGAATGATCAAGGCGCTCGACAGACGGCTGGTCTCTGGCGTGACGATACGGGTGAGCTGAGTATAGATGCTCGTCGCGCCCTTGTGCAGTTACTCAAGGGACCTGTGCTCGATGGTACGCGTATGCCGGTGATTTGGCGTGCGTTGGAAGCGACAGAACGTGAAATTCGTAGCCGCTTGCATGACCTCTTTTTGGATCTCATTATCGACCGTGATCAGATGATTGCGTTTACGCGTCAGGCTGAAACTGGGATCGTGAAGGCACCGATTTTATTAAAGCGTAAGCCGCTTACCTATATCGAGACCTATCTCTTTTTGTTATTACGCCAACGCTTGTCGGCTGCTGAAGGTCGCGGTGAGCGCGCAGTGATTTATCTCAACGAAATCCGCGAATATTTGTCTGTGATTGGCAATGAAACCACAGACCGTGTGGGTTTTGAAAAGCATTTGACGGGCGCCGTCAAAAAGGCTGAGCGCTTTGGCGTACTGCGCCACTTACGTAATGCCGAAGAAAGCTACGAAATTTCGCCTGTGCTCAAGATGATTATGACGGCAGACGTGGTTGAAGAAGTGAAGGCCTATTACGAAGGCAAGGTCACAACGCCTGTGACCGTGACCCAACCTGGTGTTGCCCCTGAAGACGAGACAGGACTAGAAGAAGACGTCGACTTAGTCGATGATGAAGACGAAGAAGAGGATGATGAAGCATGACGGAATTTGCGCTCTTTCCTGAATTGATGCCGGAAGACCAATTCCGTGCGGTGCGTTTGCAGGTCAATAATTGGGGGACTTTTAACGGTTACTACGATATTCCGATCGCCGAAGAAGGGTTTCTTTTTGTCGGGGCGTCGGGCTCGGGTAAGTCAACCTTATTGGACGCCTTTTCGCAGCTCTTGATTCCACCGAGATGGGTGGACTTTAATGCGGCCGCGCATGAAGCCGGTGGCAAGAGCCGCAGTGACCGTTCGATTGTGAGCTATGTGCGCGGGGCCTGGTCTGAATTGCAGACGGCCTCGGGCGTCACGACGCAATATTTGCGTAAGGGCACAACGGTCTCGGTGTTGGCCTTAACCTTTGCGAATGCCCGTAAGCGTGTGACCCTTTTGCAGCTATTTTGGTTGCGTGGCGTTGAAAATACCGTTTCTGACGTCAAGCGCCGCTATGTGGTGCTTGAGCGCGATATCGACATCAAAACCGAACTCAATGACTTTATTGAGGGTGACCTTGATCAGCATCAGTTGAAGGCTGTGTTGGGTGCGGATGCCAAGATTTCGGAATTATTCCCGCCTTATGAAGCTGCCTTTACGGGACTTTTAGGGATCAAGAGTTCGCTGGCTTTGAAGTTACTTCATAAGACGCAGTCAGCCAAAAACCTTGGTGACTTGAACGACTTCTTGCGTAGCTTCATGCTCGATGAACCGAAGACCTACGGGATCGCGACGCGCTTAGTTGAAGAATTCACCGAACTCGATGCCTCACACCGTGCGGTGATGAGCGCGATGCAGCAGATCAAGATTTTGAATCCTGCGCTCACGGCCTTTGAGGCCATGCAAAAGGCAGAAGTCAAAAAGGCACACTTGGATATTCTCTATGCCAACCTTGATGCCTATCGTGAGTCGCATCGTGAAACGATGTTGATGGCGGATGCCACCTTGGCTGAAGGGGCTTGCCGTCGTCATGAAGAGGCCTGTAACGCATTAAAAACACAGTTAGCCAATGAAAAGGCTAATTTGGCCGACTTGGAGCTTCGTCAGCGCCAAAGTGGTGGTGATCAGATTGCTGGTTGGGAAGCAGAAAAATCGCGTCGTGAAGCCGATCGCGATCGTGCCATGCGAGAGCGCGGCAAAGTTGAAGCGGCGACCGATGCTTTAGGCGAAACGCTCCCAACGTCTGCTGAAACGTTTGCAGTGTTGATGGATCGTGTGAGCGCAGAAGTCGCTGGTGCAGACGCAGCTCGTGAAGCGCGCATGTCTAAGATTGGTGACTTGTCGGGTGAAGTCAAAAAGACAGAGACTGAATTAAAGAGTCTAGTTGAAGAAATCGAATCGTTAGAGTCGCAGCGTTCTGGGATCCCGGTTGCCCTTTTAAAAGTGCGTGATCAGATTGCGAAGGCTTCTGGGCTCAAAACGAGTCAGTTGGTTTTTGCTGGTGAATCGATTGAGGTGTTGCCTGGCGACATTGCTTGGCGAGGCGCCATTGAACGTGCTTTACGTCCGTTGGCCCTGTCGCTCTTAGTGACGCCTGAAGATTTTCCGATCGTTTCCAAAGTGATTGGTGACAATCATTGGGGTCAGCATGTGCGCCTTTGTCGTACGGGTGGCGCCTGGGTTGAGGATAATCAGCCCTTGGACGACGATTCGATTTTAAAGAAGATCCGTGTGACAGATAGCGAGCATGCCGCCTGGATTGAAGCCACCTTGCGCCGAGACTACAACTATCGTTGTGTGGCTTCGGCCGATGAATGGGCGACTGCACGTCAAGCCGTTACGCAATCGGGCTTTATCAAAGAAACGCATACGCGCTACGACAAGAACGACCGGCTAGATATCAACGACGCGCGTGCTTGGGTGCTGGGTATGGATAACCGTGCCAAGTTAGCCGCTTTGCGTGCAGAAGAAGAAACGAAGCGTATCGCGATTCAAAATGTCAAGGCTGAACTCGCTCGTTTAGACGAAGAAGATAAGCTCGCCAATAGCCGTTTGGGTCATTGCCAGACGATTGCGGCCACGACGTGGACCGATATGGATCCTGCTCCCATTTTGGCTGATATTGCGCGTCTTGAAAAACAGATTCAAGTTGTGCGTGAAGGGAATGAAGCCCTAAAAGCGTTGGCTGAAGCCATTGTCGATTTGCGCGGTCGTATTGGCGTGAGCGAAGACAAACTCACGGATGCTAAGGCTGAATTGAAGGCTGCTGAAAACCGTTTGGCTGCTATTGATGCGCGCTTGGGTAAGTTGCGCTTACAGTGGGGTGAAGCCATTGAAAGCCTGACTGATGAGGTGCGCCAAGGGATTGGTGACTTCTTTGGGACGGATTTGGGTGGTCTCACGATGGATACGCTCGATACCATCACCAATGCCGTCGCTAAGCGCATGAACGATGCGATTGGTGAAGCAGATAAGGCGGTGTTGGTTGAACGTCAAAAGGTTGAAACCGCGTTTGCGACCTTTAGAGAAAAGTTCCCGGCAGAGTCGGCAGACTTGGGGGCTGGGCTTGACTTTGCAGGAAGTTACTTCAAGTTACTTGAGTCGCTTGAGAACGATCGTTTGCCGGACTTTGAAGCCAAATTCCGAGAACTCCTTCGTCAGCAGAGTATGCAAAACCTCTCGCAGTTGCAGCAGTATTTGACCGAAGAACGTCGCGATATTTTGCAGCGCCTAGAGACCGTTAACAATAGCCTTCGTGTGGTGCCATTTAACGTGTCGCGTGGCGGCAAAAAGACCTTCTTACGCATCTTGTCTCAAGATCGCGTTTTGCCGATCGTGGTTGAATTCCGTCAGCAGTTGCGTCAGGCCTTAGAGGGTGCTTGGGATATTAAGAGTAACGAAGACGAAGCTGAAAAGCGCTTTGACATTCTCGAAAAACTCGTGGGTCATCTGAAGGATACGCCAGAAAATCGTACCTATCGCGATACGGTGTTGGACGTTCGCCGTCACGTTGAATTTATCGGTCAAGAAGTGGACGAAGAAGGTCGCGAAGTGGAAGTCTATCGTAGTGGTGCCGGTAAGTCGGGCGGTCAGCGTCAGAAGCTGACGACCACGTGTTTGGCCGCTGCCTTACGCTATCAGCTCTGTGGCGACAGTGTGACGGTGCCAACCTATGCGCCCGTGGTGCTTGACGAAGCATTCGATAAGGCGGATAGCGACTTTACGACGTTGGCGATGAATATCTTCCGTCAGTTTGGGTTCCAGATGATTGTGGCGACGCCAGACAAGGCTGTGACGACGCTTGAGCCCTTTATTGGCGGCGCTTGTATCGTGCATATCACGGATCGTAAGCTTTCTAGCGTCCTGTCAATTCCTTATGACGGTGCTAAGCAACGCTTAGTTTGGAAGGCTGAGTAAGCGCATGAAATCGCCCGCTGATGTCCGAGCGCTCGCTCTTAAACGTTTTCAACGAGAGCGCTTTAATGCCTTACGCGAAGCGCTTGGGCTCGCGACGCCTCTCACGTGGCCGTGGGTTGTGCCATTAGGTCGACCCACGGAGCGAGACGTATTGGCGAAGCTCGATGAGGTACTGGCTTGGCGTGATGCTTGGATTGAAGCGAAGGCTTCAGGCGACTTTGAGGTCGAACTTGATACCGTTGCCTGGCGTTCGATTGGTACGCAAACAGTGCCTGTACGGGTAGTGTTTCATAGTACCAAAGCGGTTGCTAAGGTAGCGGGCGTGAGCCAGCAATGGGCGCAAGTGGTGACACGCGCTCGACGTTTCGTGCTTCAGTGGCCTCAGTTGGCTGAAACCTTGGTGCACGAATGGACGATGCTTGCCGAGTGGGCCGATGGGGCCGTTGAGGCATTACACCGAGGGCTTGTCTGGTTTGTCGCGAATCCTGCGAGCGGGCTTTATTTACGCCAACTTCCGATCGAAGGAGTTGATACCAAGTGGTTCACTGAACCGCGAAAGAAAGTCGTACAACGACTGTTGATAGCTATTCGGTCAGCGAATGATGAGGTTGATGGTGCTGATGCCACCAATGAGGTGTCCTTTGAAACGGTCTGTGGTCTGAAGCCATTACCTAAACTCATTCGTGGGAGGCTTTTAGATGACGATGACCAAGCAACGTTGCACGGGTTATCCGATCTAACTTTGCCAGTCGAAGCTTGGGTCCAGTTGCCACTTCGCCCTGAGGTTGTCTTCATCTCAGAAAACCTTCAAACAGGGCTTGCCTTTGAAGCGCAACAAAAATCGGTTGTCTTCTTTGGTTTAGGTGCTGGCGTCACTCAACTCGCTGAGATCCCGTGGGTGCGTCGTGCGCGTGTCATTTATTGGGGTGATATCGATACTTATGGCCTTGAGATCCTCGCGCATTTGCGGGCAGTGTTGCCGCAGGTCGAATCCGTCATGATGAATCAAGCAACGTTAGAACATTATCGGGCGTTGACCGTACCTGAAAACCGTCAAGCATCGGGTACCTATCTTGAACACTTGACACATGAAGAGCGTGACGTGTTTGAGGCGCTCAAGGCGGATGAGTTGGCCAATTTGCGTTTAGAACAAGAGCGGATTCCTTGGTCCGATGCGCGCGAAGCGATGCTAACGCTCGTACAACAAAGCGACCAATGAAAACCCCTGATCAAGCGTTTTAAAAGGCCGAACCGCTTATAATAACCCCATTCGTTTTAAAGGCACAAACGCGCTCAATCGGCGCGTTTTTTCGCGATTGTTTTCTCATTTTGAATCACCATGTTGCCCGATTTAACCACCTTGTTGATTGTTTGTCCGCTCGTCTTTCTTGGCGGATTGGTTGACTCCATTGCTGGAGGGGGTGGATTAATCACCTTGCCTGGTTATTTGATCGCGGGTGTGCCGCCACACATGGCGATTGGCACGAATAAGCTTTCGAGTGCCATGGGGATGTTCATTTCGACGATTCGACTCTATCGAGGTGGCTTTATTGATATGCGGTTGGCCACGGTGCCCGTTGCCGCTGCCTTCGTTGGGAGTGTTGTTGGAGCACGGATTGCTTTAATGCTGCCGGCTTCGGTGTTTCAGGTCATCTTGATTATCTGCTTACCCTTGGCTGCGCTTTTGGTGATGCGTAAGCAAACGTTGTCGGCCGAAGGTGAAGAGATGGACATCAAGAAGCGTTGGATCCTGTTGGGTCTTTGCTCTTTTGTCTGTGGGGCTTATGACGGATTCTATGGGCCGGGTGCTGGCACATTCTTATTGCTTGCATTTGCTGCGTTTGCAAAGTTAGGCGTTCGTGATGCCGCAGGCCAAATGAAGATCGTGAACTTCTCGAGCGGTATAGCTGCGTTGGTCACGTTTGCGGTCGCTGGCCAAGTGGATTGGGTCTTGGGTGCTTTGGCGGGTTGCTTTGGGATTGCTGGTCACTACATCGGTTCAGGACTTGTGATGAAAAATGGTAGCCGTATTGTGCGCCCGATCATCATTACGGTTTTGGCGATTCTCTTTGTGAAGACAGGTTGGGATTATTGGGCGTAAGCGCTCTGAGGCAAAGTCATGGCACGCGTAGTTGCGATCGGTATTCAAGACTTTGCTGCTTTACGCCAAGATGATCTCTTTTATGTCGATAAGACCGAATTTTTGCGAACTTGGTGGCTATCGCAAGATAAGGTAACTGTCCTCACGAGACCGCATCGGTTTGGCAAAACGTTAATGTTGAGCACCATCGAACGCTTTTTCTCGAGCCGGTTTACTGATCAAGCGGTGCTTTTTCAAGGTCTTCACGTTTGGCAAGAGACGTCGATCAGAGCGTTAGCGGGTAGCCTTCCGGTGATTTTTCTCAGTTTGGCGGACTTTAAGCCCGTCAATGAGGCTGAAGCGCTACTTACATTTAAAGCCAAACTCAAGTCTTTGCTCGACCGTTTTGCTTATCTTTATGAAAGTGTTCAGGTGGATGCGCATATTCGTCAGAAGTTAAAAGCTTTTAATTGTGCGTCAGACGATGAGGCAACGGCGACGATACTTGCGACACTTTGTCTCGCGCTTACTCAGCATCACGGAACCAGACCCGTGCTCTTAATCGACGAATACGATGCGCTTTATCAAGAGGCTTGGCGACATGACTATTGGTCGAAGATCGTCAAACGCATTGAGACGTGGTCTCGAGCGACCTTTATCGAGAACCAAGCATTAGGCCGGGCATTATTGGTTGGCATTACGTCCGTTGAGGCACGGTTAAACCTCGAGCCGTCAACGGCGGTTGTGAATTTGCGAACGCCTCGATATGAAAGAGCCTTTGGTTTCACGCTTGGTGTAGTTTGTGCGGCCTTGATAGAGTACGACTTAATGTCTCGTTTTGACGAGGTGCAAAACTGGTACGAAGGCTTTCGGTTTGGATTTGGCCAACTAGGTGAACTCTATAATCCGTGGTCAATCATTCACTTTTTAAGGTACCGAACGCGAGGTCTGCATTGGTTTCAGGCTGGCCCTGTTCACTATCTAGATCGCCTTTTGTCTCTATCGGATGCAAGCGTTAAGTCGAACTTTGAAGCTTTGATCCGTGGTGAACAGATTGTTGTGAGCTACGAGAAGGCGTCAATCTGGCAACTTCTGGTGTCAACAGGCTATCTCAAAATTGTAAGTAAAGCGCCATCAGGAGCATATCAGCTTCAACTCACGAATACCGAAGTTCAACTTGGTTTCGAAAATATGATCCGCTGTTGGTTTGATACGGGGTCAGGTGCGTTGAGTGATTTTGTCATTGCTTTGTTAGCGTGTGACATTGATGCATTAAATGCTTGTATGACTCAAATGGCGGAAGAGTGTTTTAGCTTTTTTGATGCAACAGGACGGACACCAGAAAATTTTTATCATGGATTTGTGTTAGGCATGTTGGTTCAGCTCAAGGATCGTTTTTAATTAGATGGTCAGCTCCTGAAGGGTAGCGAACACCGGAGACCATCTATGAAATACTTGACACCCACCAAACAAAAGAAGCACTCTCTCTTTTGCTCGCTGTCGGGATTGGATTCCATGCGAGTAATCGGCATCTAAGTGCCACTGAGTAACGTAACTCATTCAACAAGAGGAGTGCTTCATCATGAATCCTACACAAGTTTCATCCAAAAGCCAAGTTGCTGTTGTTATTGGTATTGATCTAGCCAAAGACCATTGTGATGTTGTTGGCTATGGCGCAAATAACAAAATCTGCCTTACCAAGTGTGGATGCTCATACCCTAAACTCATGGAAATGCTCTCAAATATGCCTTCGGCTGTCGTCCTAATGGAGGCGTGTAAAGGGAGCATGTTTAGAGCTCGCGCAATTGCTAGCCTGGGTCACGATGCAAGACTCGTTAAAGGAAGTGATGTCAAAGCACTACGCAATGTGAATCAGAAAAATGACATTCGAGATGCAGATTACATTGCAAGGCTCTATTACGTGCCAGGAACCACATACGTTTATATTAAAAATGAACACCAGCAAACTTTGCAGTTTCTTCAGAACGAATATAAGAGTCTGCAGGACATGCGAATCAATGTGGGCAATCAAATTCACGCAGGTTTAGAAGAGTTTGGTTACCCAGCTCGTAAGTCATCGGTGTTCATTAAGAATCGCTTAGTAGAGTACCTCGATAAACACGCTGAACACATTCCAGAAGAGGCGATAGCAGCGCTGAAACGGCAACGTGAACTTTGGCTCATGCTACTTGAAAAAGAAGAAGATGCCCAAAGAAGGATGGAGAAGATTGCCAATACTGATGCTGATGCCAAGCGCATCATGACAGTCCCCTCCGTTGGGCCACAAACCGCCGTTAGGTTACTTGCTCACATCGGTGGAAATATTGCTCGCTTCAAGAACAGTAGACAGTTCGCAGCTTCCATTGGACTCGTACCCAAACAGAACAGTACTGGGGGCAATACCACACTTAACGGTATTACCAAGCGTGGTCCCAAACGACTGAGAGCAA
>CALEAW010000057.1 GCA_937943605.1 uncultured Sutterella sp.
AGGTACGGATGGACTTGGGAATGATTCCTTTGGCTTCCCAACGACGAATGGTGCTAACCGATACGCCGTAATGTTGTGAAACGTATCCAATTGAATAGAGTGCCATGATAGATTCCCCCTCGAATGTGAAAGGATTAAATCTAGTTTGGCAGATATGGTAGATTTTTTGGCAACTAGCTTAGCCCTTTTTCTTTTTTTGCGACGGCTTATTTTCTTTTGGTCGCACAGGGTCAAAACTCTATTCAAGTCGGGGCTTAAAACGTTTATGGTTGCGCGTTTCAAGGTAACTACTAAGGCCTCTGAGAGAGGGGGCAAGGTATAATATGACAACTTTAAAAAGTGTATGAAAACACGGACCATTTTTCATACTTTCATACAGCATAAAACCCTCACCTCTGGAACCCTTCATGCGACCACATCGCCTCACGCAAGCCGTGGCTTGCGCGCTCGCCTTTTTATTTACTTATTCTCTCTCTGCTCAACAACTCCCCGCCGTCACAGTGGTGGGTGTATTGCCTGAATCCCAAAGCACCCCAGTTGAAGCTGGCTTTGGTGTCACGAAAAACGTCGTGACGGCCCAGGCACTACAAAATCAAAACGCCATGGACTTTAATGACACGTTGAAAAACGTCCCTGGTGTGATGACGACCTCGACCACGATGTTAGGTGGTCAGACAGGGGCTTCTTTATTTATTCGTGGGCGTGGTGCGAGCCACCCTAGTCCCGATTTGCTTGTGCAGTTTGATGGCGTGCCGCGTATGGGCGCGCTTTATGGTCAGACCATGGGTGACGGCATAGCCGTGAATACGATTCGTGACGTTGAGGTCTTTACGAGCCCCGCTCCCGCCTATTTTGGTTCAGGTTATGCGCTTGTGAATGTGAAGCCTGCCTTCATGGATCAAGACGGGCGCTTTGGCGAAATCACGCTCGCTGGCGGTTCACATCAAAGCTTTAGAGAGTCTTTGACCGCAGGTGTCAAAGAAGGCGCTTTTGACTTTTATGCCGCACAAAGTTGGTTGTCAACCGACGGGCACCGAGATCATTCGCGTGCCAATCAACAAAACTACTACGTGAATATGGGGCTCGCGTTGAATGACCATTGGGAAGCGCGCCTCTTAGTCAATCAAGTGTATGGTCAGACGCAAGAGCCATTAAGTACGCTAGATCGCGATCCTACGCATCAAGACGCGTCGTTGCCCCGTTATGACACCGATACCACCTTTACGACGGTGTCACTTAACCATCAGTATGACCGTGCCGAAGGCTACGTCAAGCTCTATTGGAACGACACGACCTTTGACATCAAGAACGAAAATTTTGGTCAAGCCGATTCAGAACAAAAGATTCGACTTTATGGCCTTCGTGCTCGAGAAACCCTCCTTCCGACCGACGCAACCGAAGTGATGTTCGGGTTCGATCTTGATCGACAGGTCCTTCAGAATTCGCAACGCCAGAAAACAACTGGCCAAACATCTGTCTGGGATTTTCCAGACGTGACCGTCTTTTCGCCCTACGCTGCGGTGAGCCACTTGGTGGGCGACGAAGCATCGTGGTGGGTTAAGCCTAGCGCTGGCCTCAGGTGGTTTGACAATAATCTATTCGGTAATCAGACGGCACCGCAGGCGGGCTTGACCATTGGGTACGCCGAAACGTCGTTGTCGTTTGATTATGCTCGTGGCGTCAACTATCCCTCACCCGTCGTTTTGCAAGGGGCGCTTCAGTCTGGCAAATGGGCTAATGTTAAGCCCGAAATCGTAGACCATTACGAAATTCGCTTGTCGCACGATTGGGCTCAGGTTGCCTCAACGAGTGTTGCTGTCTTTGAAGACCGTGGCCGCGATCGCTTCCGTGCCTTTATGGGCGGGAACAAAGGTTGGCTTAATCAAATGAACGATCCGATTGGTCGCTATAAGATTACGGGCGTCGAAGTCGCTGGTACCCTAAAGCCCGTGGAGACCCTTGAAGTCTTCGGGTCGGCGACCTGGATGAAGGTGCGTGCCACGGGGGCAGATCTCAAAACAGCGACACATATGCCCTACACGCCTAAACTCATGATGAAGGCTGGGGTTGATTGGACGTTTATGCCCCGTACGAGACTTTATGCCGATATTCAGCACATGCGCGACGTTTATTCGGGTACCACAGTTCGTGGTGGTCCCGACCCGTTTGTCATGAAAGATGGCACAAAACTCAAAGATATTACGCTCCTTAATGCGCGTTTAAGCCGAACATTTGATGATTCGTCTTGGTCTCTCAAGGATTCGGAAGTCTTTATTGCCGTTGATAACCTGTTAGACCATCAATATAGTTACCAAGATGGCTACCCGATGCCAGGCATGACCTGGATGGTCGGGACAACCCTTCGCTTTGAATAAACAATCTTAAGGACAACCATGGCACAAACGAACGCTAAAGCGCATTTTTTTGATGAACATGCTCAAGGGTGGGAAGAACGAAACTATCCCCCTGAAGTACGCGCGCGTCTTGTGCCATTGGTGGCGTCTTTCCCTCTCAAAGACGGTGACACCGTCCTAGATGTGGGTTGCGGCGAAGGGGTGTTGGTGCCCTACTTGCGTGAGCATGTAGGTGAGTCCGGTCGTCTGATCGAACTTGATCCTTCTGAGGTTATGCTCCGAGGGGCAGCTAAAAAGGATCATGGACGACCCTGGTTATTGAAAGCCGCGGTGGAATCGATTCCCCTACTTTCGGAATCTATCGATACGGTGATTGCCTTTGCGTGTTTCCCGCATTTTGAAGATGCCAAACATGCAGTTCAAGAAATGTTCAGAGTCACCAAGGCTGGGGGCTATGTGGTCGTAGCTCATCTATTAAGCCGCGAAGAACTTCGACAGCATCATGCACAACACTTTCAGGTTGAGCATGACGTCTTGCCTGATGACCTAACGATGCGTACGCTCTTTGAAGCCGCTGGTTGGCGTGATGTCACGATTGAAGAGGCTCCTGGACTTTATCGTCTTGTGGCGCGTAAGCCTTAAAGCGAGGGACTCATGGATCGTCGTGCTTTATTAAAAGGTTTATTGAGTGCCTGTGCGTATTCGTCGTTAGGTGCTTCGTTG
>CALEAW010000058.1 GCA_937943605.1 uncultured Sutterella sp.
GGTAAGGATCCAGGGGGAGCTTTTCATAGTTCCACAAAATCGATCACAATTTCGGGTGATAGACGCTGTCCTGTTACTCGATCAAAGACAATAAAAAAAAGCGCACCGTGATGGATGCGCTTTTTTTGATTCGTCAACCGACGTTCCGATTAGGCCATAGCCTTGATGGAAGCGGAAAGACGGCTCTTATGACGAGCAGCAGCGTTGGCGTGAAGAACGCCCTTGCGAGCCATAGCGTCGATCGTGGATTCAGCCTTCTTGAAGGCTTCCTGAGCGGCGGCCTTGTCGCCGGCGACGATGAGCTTACGCACAGCCTTGATAGCGGTGCGGAACTGGCTACGCTGAGCCGAGAGGTGCATGTTGCGCACAACCATCTGGCGGGCGCGCTTGCGAGCTTGCTTGGTATTGGCCATTTTGTATAAATTCCTTGCCTATAAATTAAACAGTTGGCGTCCAGAGGAGATATCTCTCACTTGAAAGATGCCTGATCCCGGTGTACCCGTGGCGCGCTAAAGTGCGCTGTCCGGACGCCGCTGCATAACCTCCGCTTGAGGCGGGGAAAGTGCATCGCGGTTGCGCGAGACACCAAAGATATCGTGATTCCCGAAGTGTTGAGCAAAACTTGCGAGTGTTGTCTGATTGAGGTTGGGGCATCAAAAAGACGCAAAAACGCAAGGTGAGTTTTTGCATGACTCCGAAAAGCCCTCAACTATATCAAATTTCCGAAGTGAAAGCGTGTTTTCTAGTAGAATTTTTTGCGATTTTTCATTTTAAGGAACTGTCCCATGTCACTTCTGAAGTCTGCAGCCACTGTTTCAGGGCTTACGTTGGTGAGTCGTATCACTGGCGTGATACGTGACATGCTGATTGCGCGTATTTTTGGGGCATCTGCCGAAACTGACGCATTCTACGTGGCGTTCCGTTTGCCTAATATGTTACGTCGTCTTTTTGCTGAAGGTGCTTTTCAGCAAGCTTTCGTGCCGATGCTCGCTGATGTGAAGGCAAGAGAAGATGGCACAGACCGTACGTTCATTGATCACGTTTTTACCGTTTTAGCGCTCGCTGTCTTTGCTGCAAGTGTCTTAGGGGTCTTAGTGGCGCCATTGTTGGTTTGGGCGATTGCGAGTGGTTTGTCTTCAGATCCTGAGGCCTTTGACTTGGCGACTGCTTTAACGCGCTTTATGTTTCCGTATATCGCCTTCATGGCATTGACGGCTTTAGCTGCCTCGGTTCTTAATACATGGAAGCGTTTTGCGATTCCAGCCGCTACACCAGTGCTTTTGAATCTCTCTTTTATTGGGTGTACGTTGTGGCTAGCCCCGCGCTTAGAGGAACCTATTTGGGCATTAGCCGTCGCTGTGATTGTAGGGGGTGTTTTGCAGCTTGGTACGCAGTACTTTGCGTTATGTCGTTTAGGGATTGTGATTCGACCCGCTAGCCTCAAAGCGAGCCTAGGAGATACGGACGTTCGTCGTGTTTTGAAGCTCATGGTGCCTGCTCTCTTTGGGGTAGGGGTCGCGCAGCTTTCGATTTTGATCAATACCAATATCGCTTCGCACTTAGGGCACGGTGCTGTGACGTGGTTAAATTTTGCTGACCGCCTGATGGAATTTCCAACGGCCTTGTTGGGTGTGGCTTTGGGTACGGTCTTATTGCCTGGACTTTCGAGCGCTTATGCGAAGGGCGATATGGCACGCTATAACACGCTTTTAGACCGTGGTTTGCGTTTGGTGATGTTGGTCGGCATTCCAGCAGCCGTGGGTCTATGGTTAACAAGCGAAGCGCTGGTGTCATTTCTTTTTCAGGGTCGCAACTTTACGCCCTACGACGTGTCGCAAACAGCGTTAGCAGTGGTTGGGTATTCGGTAGGCTTAATTGGTCTCATTGCACTCAAAATCGTTGCGCCCGCTTTTTATGCCCGAAAAGATATCCGTACGCCGGTCAAGGTGGCCTTTTGGAGCTTGGTCGTAGTGCAGCTAGTGAACCTCGTGTCAGTGCCTCTTTTTTCACACGCAGGGCTTGCCTTGTCTGTGGGGGTGGGGAGTGTCTTTAATGCCGGGACGTTGTTGGTGATTCTTCGTCGTCGAGGGATCTATCAGCCGCTTTCAGGCTGGACCAAAGCACTAGGCCGTATTCTTCTAGCCACAGTGGTCATGGGCGTGGCCTTGGCCTGGGGGCAGACCTTTGTCACGTGGACTACGATGCCTTGGATGATGCGCGCAGGCGGGGTCTTGGGTATGGTTGCTGCGGCAGCTGTGATTTACTTTGGTTTGATGTTCACTATGGGATGGCGACTCTCTGATTTACGACCTGGGCGCGGTGATTAATCGAGCTTGAGGGCTTTTGAGAGACCCTTAAAAACGACAAAAGCGTCAACTTTGATAGGTTGGCGCTTTTGGTCTATTGGCCTTGCAAACGGTCGCAATCACGCTTTACCGTTATTGGCTAGAACAGCTTCATCGTCTTCGTCCTCGTCGAAGTCTTCTTCGTCGCCGATGGTTTCGAGTTCGTCTAAGGTGAGAAACGGCATACGAGCAGGCCAACCAATGAGTTCGTCTTCAGAAAGCGCATTAAGCGCAGCTGGACCCAAGCGAGCGGTATTGACCGCGTAATTCAGCTTGGCATAGACATGAACGAGATCATGGTTGAGAACTTCAAGGGCATCTTCTTGATCGCCATCCTCGACCTTGTTGAGCGCATCCTGAAGCGCTTCACAAGCGTCATTGAGGGTTGCATGAAGCCATTCCTTTTCAATTTGCATTTCTTTTCCCTTCCTCAATTTCCTAGAGCGATGCTTGGAGCCAAAAGGCCGAAGCATGAAGTTCTTCTCTGAGTACTGAAACTTCAATTAACAACGGTGGTTCTTGAGAGAACACAGAACAAATTTTAAAACCTCGCCTGTAATTGGTAAAGGCTTCTTTTGGATCAACATCAAAAGTTAAGCGGCCCAAGACTTGAGTCTAGAGCCGCTAGCGTGAGGTTCTCAAAGAGACATCGAATTAATATTCAAACGTACCTTTGACGATGATGTTGCCATCGCGCATCATTTCGCGTCCGCGTGCGAAGACACCCTTCAATTCAAAGTCTTCCGTAAAGAGACATGCATTGGCGCAAGCACCTGTTTCGACAACACCGTGGCCAGCCAGCCCTAAGGCTTGTGCGACGTTGGAGGACGTAAACGTAATCGCCTGTTCGATCGGCATACCATGGTCACGAATCAGACGAATGGTTTCTGAGAGGTTGCTTGTCACGCCGCCAACGCCGAGACCCACCATTTCGCCCTTTTCGTTAAAGCGTGGCACTGAACCATGACCATCCGTTGACATCGTGATATGCGTCGGATCAACGCCCGCTTTGATGGCTTCAACGACAGCGGTCGCAGGATGATCAAAGCAACAAGAGGCGCCTGTCGAAATATCAATCCAACCGCCTTTTAAGCCAAACTTGACGGCGTCATCAAAGACGTGCTGGATACGACCGCAGTGTGTCGGACGGATATGACGGATCGGGAAACCACGGCTCAAGATGTCATTAAACATGTCGAACGTGCCCGGGATATTGCCCGTATGGATGTGCAAGAAACCGATCTTGCCAGCTAACATGGCACCGACACGAATATCGGCGAGCATCGAGAGCACGGTCTGCGTGTCTGGGAACGATGAGCGATGGTCACCTAAAGCAATCTTTACACCAATGACTTCAGGCACAAAGAAGAGGTCGTTGCCGATGGAGTCGGTCAATAAAGAGGGTGGACAGCGATAGTTCGAGGTGTACATCCAAGCCGATACGCCTTCGGCTTGAAGGGCACGCACCTTGGCAAGCAAGTTCGGGATTGAGCGAGTGGTGTAGTCGGTGCCTGAGACACCCACGACATTGGTTGTGCCGCATTCAATGAGTTCTGAGAGCTGCAGTTCAGGCGTACGCGTCGCAGGACCACCTTCACCGCCGCCACCTGTGACGTGAATGTGTTGGTCAAAGAAGCCCGGCGTCAGAATCATGCCTTTGGCATCAATGGTCTGAAGGTCGGGGAGGTTAGGTGCAAGATCGGGACCCACAGCAAGGATGCGTTCGTTGGCCATCAAAACATCAGCGACGCCTAAGTCTTTAGGCGCAAAAACACGTGCATTTTTAATAAGAAGAGCCATTTTTAAAGTCTCCTGCAAAATCAATCAGACAATCACAGCGTTAAAGGAATGCAGCCGAAGCGGCAACGTTCACGATTAAGGCGAGTAACATCACGGGTACCGTGCGGCGAATGATGTCAAAGGGAGTGAGCCCTGAAATCCCAGCCACGGCAATGATCACACCAGCGATCGGGCACATCGTGCGTGCGAGCCCTGCAGAAAGTTGCACTGGCACAACGAGGACGGCAGTACTAATGCCAACACTCGCGGCCGCTTCAGGCAATAACGGCGAAAAGGCGAAGAAGGCAGCGTTGCCCGACCCCGTCACAACCGTTGCAACAACCATGATCGTGAGCATGATGATTAACATCACCCAAACGCCCGCAGATTCCATGGACGCGGCAGCCGAAATCAAGGCCGTGATGCCGCCCAACTTATTCATGCCTAGTGCAAAGAGTTCGGCGCAGCAAATCAACGCGACCGTCGACGTAAACACCTTACCCATCCCTTCAAAGATAGCGCTCGTGGTTTGGCACACATCCTTAAAGCGACGACGAGTGATCAGGTCAACGAAGAAAGCAATCAAGAGTGACACAAGAATGCCTGTTTGCAAAGAAAGTTTGATGCCGTCGTAGACCATGGGCGAAAAGATGATCAAAAGGACGAGCGGGAGCATCGGAAGCAAGGCGTAGTGTGCAGGACCTGCGCCTTCAAAGGCTTTCGCGAGGTCTTCATCGCTAGCTTTCGTGACTTTGGCTTCAGCGCCAAGCTTTGCTGCATCACGACGATCAAACCAACGCTGCACGAAGAAGTGACCCAAAGCGACCGTCGTAATCACACAGATGGCTACTGGAATCTGGCTATGCACGAAGTAGGTCACAACGTCGGTTTGCATCAAGTCTGCGGCACGCATGGCGTTCGAGGACGAAGGGCCTAAGTCCAAGCAGCAGGTTGACCCGATCACAGCAGCGGCTGAGGCGCGAGAAACGCCTAAGGCAACCAAAAGCGGGTAGACGCTCGCCATCAGCAAAAGACCAAGTCCGACAGCACTATTAATGAAGAGCGCCATGAATTGGCCAACCACATAGGTGACGGCAAGCAAGACGTATGGTGAACGAATCGCAGAGAGTGGCTTGACGCAGAGTTTGACGAGCGCTTTAGAGGCACCAATACGGTCCATATAAAAGGAAAAGCCAGCGATCAACATAATGTTGAGACCAAGCCCAGGCAAGCGTCCTTTCATTTGGTTCGTAAAAGCCTGAACGAAGTCAAAGCCAATGAAGTTGGTACTCTTTTTGGCGTCAATCGGATCGACGCCAAGCATGGCGGCAAAGACCAACATGGCCAAGCCTGCTAAGAGCAAAATAATCGGTGGATAGTAGTTTTTGAGGACGCAGTAAGCGACGACGGCGATCACTGCGATTGTGATAATGATACCGAGCATATGAGGTCTCCGATGAGGACGGAAGGTGGCCGTTGGACGGTTTTCCTCATCGTGAGTCCGCGAGAAAATACGACCAACTGATCGCCGACAAAAGAACGATAGGGGTCAACTTTTTTTGTCAGCGGAACGCAAAGTGCGCTGTTGGACGTTACTGGTCTCTTTAAGCGACTTTGTACTCGTCTATCCTATCAGTCGACCTGATAACACGACATCCTCAAAACGGGAAAACCCGTAGCGCAGAGCGGCGGGCTACGGGTTTCTTTGAGGCATTACTTTGTAAAGTTACCAACTCGTTTTGATTGTGCCATTAAACGTTTTTTCTACAAACGCCTTGACCTCCGGCGAACGATAGGCTTCGATGAAGGCCTTGACCTTGGCGTCGGTCTGATTGTTTTCACGTGCGGCAATCACGATCAAAGCAAATGGTGCGTCAAGCGACTCAAAGTAGAAACCTTGTTTTTCGGGCGAGAGACCGGCGCTAATCACGTAGTTCATCGGGATCACGGCCACCGTTGCATCATCGAGGCTACGCGGCAATTGCGCGGCCTCGAGTTCACGAATCTTGATGTTTTTCGGATTCTTCACGATGTCGTCCAATGTAGCATCAGCGCCTTGACCGTCTTTGAGCGTAATAAGGCCTGAGGCTTGCAAAAGGAGGAGCGCACGACCGCTATTCGTAGGGTCGTTCGGGATCGCAAAGAGGCTACCTGATTGCACATCCTTGAGGTTATGCACCTTGTTCGAGTAAAAGCCCATGGGTTGCACGACCGCGTCAGCGACGTTGACGAGCTTGGTCTTTTGACGTTTGTTGAAGTTATTCAAGAAGGGCTCATGCTGATAGACCGCTAAATCAAGTGCACCGTCGTTGAGTGCTGTATTCGGTGTCACATAATCCGTAAACTCGACGACTTCGACCTTGAGACCGCGCTTTGCGGCGACGTCAGCGGCAGCTGTCACAATCGCTGCATGAGGGCCAGCTGTGACGCCTACTTTGACAGAAGACGGCGCAGATTCACCACAGGCTGTGAGTAGGCCAAGGCTACCAATCGCAGAGAGAGCAACTAACGAACGAAGAAAAGTGCGCTTATGCATGATGACTCCTTCACGGATGGCCTGTTGTGAGGAAAAGGAATGTGTTGTTGGCCATGCGTTAAAGGTAGTGTCACTGATTTTTGAAGTAATCGAAAGGTAATACCTCAAAGGGATTTGAGATTAAAGGCTTGCTAGAGAATCAATCCTAAGGATAACTAGCTAGAGTCGAAATGAAAACGGCTCGCTTCTGGTGAGAGAAGCGAGCCACTTTAACAGATGAAAAGCCGAATTACTTCAAGAGTTCAGCTTCACGTTCTTTTGTGAGGACATAGCCATAAGCACGCTTACGACCGTCTTCGTCGGTCTCGATATAGACCCCTTGAAGTTCTGGTGCAAAACCAGGGAAACGGTTGATACCTTCTTCTAAGGCCAAGAAGTACTTCAACACTGCGCCACCCCAGACTTCGCCTGGGACAACGCAAAGCACGCCCGGTGGATAGGGGAGCGCCCCTTCGACGGCGATACGACCTTCGGCGTTGGCAAGGGCAACGAGTTCAACGTTGTCACGAATGAATTCGTAGTGTGCGGCTTGCGCATTCATGCGGCAAGGCGGGAATTCGGCTTTACGGAACATCAGCTTTTGAAGTTCCTTCACATTGAGTGCCTTATAGAAGTCGTGCATTTCTTGGCAAAGCTGACGGATGGTGTAACCCTTATAGCGTTCAGCATTGGCCTGATAAAGCATTGGGAGTACTTCTTCGACAGGGGCATCTTGGTCAATGAACTGTTCAAATCGAGCGATCTGAGTGACAAGATGAGCCATCTTGGCATGGTCTTCAGCCGGGGTCATCAAGAAAAGAATCGAATTCAAGTCGCTCTTTTCAGGGATCACACCGTTTTCACGTAAGAAGTTCGCCAAGATGGTCGCCGGAATACCAAAGTCCGTGTATTCACCCGTCTTCGGATCAATACCTGGCGTGGTGAGCAAGAATTTGCACGGATCTACGAAGTACTGATTCTTGGCATAGCCTTCGAAGTGATGCCACGTATCCTTAGGATCAAACGCAAAGAAGCGAAGGTCGCGCGCAATCTGTTGGGTCGGATAGTTTTCCCAAGCTTTGCCGTTCACCATTGGCGGAATAAAAGGCTTGATATGGTGGCAGCAGGTCAGCATTTCTTTACGGGCGTCAATGGCGACACGGACGCAGTCAGCCCACAAACGACGACCACTTTCGCCTTCGTGCATCTTGGCGTTGACGTCAAGCGCAGCAAAAAGCGGGTAGAAGGGACTCGTTGATGCGTGCATCATGAAGGCATTATTGAGGCGCTTATGCGTGCAATAGCGTTTTTGCCCCTTGATGTGCTTGTCTTTTTTGTGGATCTGCGAGGTTTGCGAAAAGCCCGCTTGCTGCTTATGGACGGATTGCGTGACGAAAATGCCGGGGTCTTCTGGTCCCAAATCAAGCAACAAGGGCGAACAATCCTTCATCATCGGGATGAATTGTTCATAGCCCACCCATGCCGAGTCAAAGAGGATGTAGTCGCACAAGTGACCGATACGATCCACAACTTGACGCGCGTTATAGATCGTACCGTCATAGGTCCCTAATTGAATGATGGCGAGACGGAATGGGCGCTTATCGTCAGCGCGTTCGGGTGCTGCTTCACGCACCAAGTCGCGTAAGTAGGCTTCGTCAAAGCAATGGTCGTCGATACCGCCAATAAAGCCATAGCTATTGCGAGCCGTTTCAAGGTAGATTGGGGTGGCCCCTGCTTGAATCAAAGCCCCGTGATGATTGGATTTATGGTTGTTGCGGTCAAAGAGCACCAAGTCGCCCGGGGTCAACAAGGCATTCAAGACGACCTTATTGGAGGCTGAGGTGCCATTCAAAACAAAGTACGTTTTGTCGGCGTTATAGACCTTGGCAGCAAATTGTTGCGCATCGTGTGGTACCCCTTCATGAATCAAAAGGTCACCCATGGCCACGTCGGCATTACAAAGGTCCGAGCGGAAAACGTTTTCGCCAAAGAAGTCAGCAAACTGACGACCCGCTGGATGACGACGGAAGAATGCGCCACCCTGGTGACCCGGGCAGTCAAAGTGGACATTCCCGTTACGCACGTAGTTTTCGAGTTTGCCAAAGAAGGGCGGCAGGATTTGCGCTTCATACTTCTTGGCGGCCGCGTCAATCAAGCGACCATAAAGCCCCACGTTGTCAGGCTGAGAGTTGATGACCGACACAGCCTTACCAAAGAGTTCAGGCGGGAGTTTTGCGCCGTCGTTCAACAAAATGACGGGGATACCAAAAGCCGTGGCTTCGACACGTTCTAGTTTGCCTGAGAGCGCTTCTTCAGCGGTCATCACAACCGCGGAGGCGCTAGTGAGGTCAGCTTTATCGAAGTCCAGAACTTCGCGCTTAGAAATAAAAGCGTGCATCGTACTCGCGGTCGCGGCGATGTTGTATCTACGCATAGCGTGTTTTCTCCGTGTGAACCAATGGGGCAATGATTAAAAAATGAAGTTTCCTTCATTTTAAAGAGAATCGTTGAAAAAAGAACCGATCTGTAGATAGCAAGACAAACAGATCGGTTCGAGTGATGGTTAAGTGAAGTCGCTTTAAGCGACGGCTTCGATTTCTTCTGAAAGTTCGAGCCAACGCATTTCGAGTTCTTCGACGATAGGCTTTAATTCGCCATGCTCTCGTAAAACTCGAGCCACTTCTTCTTGGTCTGTTGACGTATAGAAGTCGCCGTCTGCTAAACGGTCTGATAGCGTCTTAAGTTCCGCATTCTTTTCGGCCAACTGTTTTTCAACTTTAGCGAGTTCCTTTTGAAGAGGCTTACGAAGCGCAGCAATGCGCTGACGTTCTTGAGCTTCTTGGCGACGCGCTTCTTTACGATTGATGTTAGGCTCTTTGTCTATTTGAGCAGCCGCTTTTTCGGCAGCGACTGTCGTACGACGATGCTCCAACACCAACTGAGCATAGTCGTCAAGGTCACCGTCATAGGGTTGCACAACGCCATCATGGACAAGAATGAGTTGCTCGGTCGTCGCACGTAACAAGTGACGGTCATGCGAGACGATCAACACGGCCCCTTCATAGGTTGACAAGGCCATGGTGAGCGCTTCGCGCGTTTCCATGTCGAGATGGTTGGTCGGTTCGTCAAGCACTAAGAGATTAGGCTTTTTCCAAGCTAAGAGCGCTAACGCTAGACGGGCTTTTTCGCCACCCGACATGGGTCCCACTAAAGCGGATGCAAAGTCGCCTGAGAATCGATAAATGCCTAAGTAGTCACGCAATTCTTGCTCACGAACATCAGGCGCAAGACGACGCATATGTTCTAAGGGCGTTTCATCGGGACGCAATTGATCAAGCTGGTGCTGAGCAAAGTAACCGATTTCTAGCCCCTGACCGCGTCGAAGTTCACCGCTCATGGGTGCCAAGTCGCCGACGATGCCTTTGACTAACGTGGACTTACCTGCGCCATTGACCCCAAGAATCCCGTAGCGTTCGCCAGAGCGAATGCAAAGTGTGACGCGATCGATGATCGTTCGGTCACCATAGCCCAATCGCAGGTTTTCGGTGTCTACCAAATGCTCAGGAAGGCGCAACGGCTTTGGAAACTCAAAACGCCATTCGCGTTTGGCGCGAACGGGTTCAACCGCCTTGAGTTTTTCGAGCATCTTGATACGGGATTGCGCTTGGCGTGCTTTGGTGGCTTTGGCACGGAAGCGTTCAATAAAGCTTGTTAAGTGTGACGCTTCGCGTTCGTAGGCACGCGCTGCGGCATCTTGCAAGCGGAGCTTTTCGATACGTTGATCTTCAAAACTCGAATAGTTGCCGGCGTAGCGGCAGATCGTCCCGTCCTCAATCGACCAAATGGTATTGATACTACGGTCTAAAAATTCGCGGTCATGCGAAATAATGACGACGGTTGCTTCGACACGATGTAACCAGTTTTCGAGCCAAATCAACGAATCAATGTCCAAGTGGTTCGTGGGTTCGTCAAGAAGCAAAAGGTCGGCCGGGCACATCAAAGCGCGTGCGAGCGCAATACGGTTACGCCAACCGCCCGAAAAGTCAAAAACAGGGCGATCAGTATCGGCTTGGCTAAAACCAAGCCCCGCGAGAATCGTTCGGGCTTGTGCAACGATCGCACCTTCGTTCAATTCAGCAAGGTTGGCGTGCGCCTGTGCAAGACGCATATCGTCGCCACAGCTTTCAGCTTGAGCGAGGGCGGCGCGCGCTGCCATAAGAGGGGCGTGTCCTGCCAACACAAAGTCAACGGCCGGGAGATTCTCACCCGTAAAACTCTGGGCGACATGCGCAATGCGATCCTGTGGCGGCGTTTCAAGGTCACCATCTTCAGGCGTGAGGTCACCTAAAATGGCTGCAAAGAGTGTGGACTTACCACAGCCATTGGGACCCACTAAACCGATACGTTCACCTGGCGACGTGGTGAGCGTCGCCTGACGATAAAGAATACGCGTGCCGCGCGCGAGCGAAAGATTTAATAAACGCAACATAGGTTGTGATGGCGTTAGGTGGCTTAAGCAAAATAAGCGTCAAGCGCTTCTTTTGTGACCAAGAACACTTGATCGTCGCCGCCAGACGTGGTGAGCCACGTGAGTTCAAGACCAGGGAAGGTGGCTTCAACCGCTTCGGCTTCATCGCCCACTTCAACCACGATCATGCCGCCTTCATTTAAATGGGCACCGGCTTCAGGGAGCATACGGCGCACAACGTCCATACCGTCGACCCCAGCACCCAAGGCCATCGTTGGTTCATGACGATATTCGCTTGGCAATGTGTCCATGCTCGCGTCGGTGACGTATGGCGGGTTCGAAATAATGAGGTCAAATGTGCGACCCTGAAGGTTTTCAAAAAGGTCACCCTGAACGAGTTCGAGCGTTTCTTCCATGCCGTAGTCTCGGCGATTGATCTTAGCGACCTCAAGAGCATCGGGCGAAAGGTCAGAGCCTGTTACCTTCGCATCAGGGAAGGTGCCTTGCGCAAGAATGGCTAAGCAACCAGACCCCGTACAAAGGTCAAGCACGCTACCGACACTCCATGGGTCTTCAACCCAAGGGGCAAGATCTTCTTCAAGCAGTTCAGCAATAAAAGAGCGCGGAATCAAAGCGCGTTCGTCAATATAGAAGCGGTGTTCGGTGAGCCAAGCTTCGCGCAACAGATAGGCGGTTGGCACTTTTTCGTGAACACGGCGGTCAATGAGATGTACGAGGCGCGTCAATTCATTGTGTGTGAGCGCGGAGTCTAAGAAGGTTTCAAAGTGTTCAAACGGCAACTTCAAACCGCGGCAAATCAAAAAAGAGGCTTCTTCCCAGCTGTCAGGCGAACCATGACCGTAGGAGATGTCGGCATTTTCCATTTCCGTGATAGCCCAGCGGAACACATCGCGGACGGTCTTGAGGTTGTGAATGGGATCATCAAGCAACGGGGCAATTTCGTACATGGAATCTTCCGATTAAAAAAGAGTCAACGTCAGGGCGTGGCGCGCTTTCGTTGAATGGGACAATCATCAATAAAGCCAGGCAGACCGCATAGCGCGTTGATCTGATTGGCAAAGTTAATCAACATTATAAGTGTATCCACCTAGTACTGTTGTGAAAGACGATCAAGATCGCGCCGAATGAAGCGTGTGTAAAACGATCGCATCCATTAAACTGAGGGATCAAAAAATAATCATGGCTCGGTAGATTCTCGGGAGACCACTTTTGCGTTTACGTCAAATTAAGTTGGCAGGCTTTAAAAGCTTTGCTGATCCTGCGCTAATTGAACTCATTCATCCAGTGGTGGGGATTGTGGGCCCTAATGGGTGCGGCAAATCCAACATCATTGATGCGGTGCGTTGGGTGCTAGGGGAAGCACGCGTCTCCGAATTACGTGGGTCGGCCTCAATGAAAGAATTGATCTTTGCGGGGTCTACTTCTCGTCAGCCGATGGGCCGCGCGAGTGTTGAACTGATTTTGCAAAATGACGACGGGCGTTTAAAGGGGCCTTGGGCTGATTACGCTGAACTGAGTGTTAAGCGTGTGGTGACGTCAGACGGCCATTCGTCTTACTTTATTAATCACCAACAAGTTCGTCGTCGTGACGTTCAAGAGATTTTTTTAGGCACGGGACTTGGGCCTCGTAGTTACGCCATTATTTCTCAGGGCATGATCTCCAACTTTATTCGTGCGCGCCCTGAAGAAATGCGTGTTTATTTAGAAGAGGCGGCTGGCGTATCGCTCTATAGAGAGCGACGCAAAGAAACCGAGTCGCTCCTGAATCAAACACGCGGCAATCTAGAGCGCGTTCGCGACATGCAAGTGGTGAAGCAAGAAGAGGCGACCCGCCTAGAGGCTGAAGCAGAAGTGGCACGTCGTTGGCAGGCGTTAACCGAAGAAAAAAATGCTGCTGAAGCCCTTTGGTACTGGATTCAATATGCCGAAGTGCATGAGACCTTGAAGAAACTTGATGCTGAGATTGCTAAAGGCGAAGCGGAAATCGAAACCAAGAAAGCCGAAGCAACGCATGCTGCGCAAGGCATGCCTGCTTTAGAAACGGCCGTTCGTGAAGCAGAAAACCTTGAGTCGGCCGCGAATATGGCTTTGAGAGAAGCTGAAAAGAAGTTGACAACCGCTGAGGCCGAAATCAAGCGTCGTCAAGAGCAGCGCCAATCTGCTGAAGCTGAAATCCAAAAAGCGTCCATTACCATTGCTGCCAAAAAGGATGCGTTACAGACCAATCAAGCCGTCATGGCGCGTAATGCGACAGAGTTGCGTGAACTTGAAGCTGCGCTAGACGACTTTGACGAACGTCTCGCCGCTGCTGAAGAAGTCATGTATGAGGCCGAAGACGCATGGACAGAAGCGAATGCGCGTGCAACGACAGCACGACGCGCCGAAGCGGATGCCAAATCGCAAGCCAAAGTGGCCGTTACGAAAGCCGAGGCGGCCGTTAAACGCGCGACCGATTGTCGGCAGCGTTTGATGCGACTCACTCAAACCCAAAGTGGGTTAGAAGCACCGGACACGAAAGAGGTCGAACGCTTAAAACTTGATTTGGAAGAGGGTTTAGCTTTCGCCGAAGAGGCGCGTGCCAAGCTCGAGATGGCAACCATCGAAGCGGAGGATGCCTCTGCGGCGCGTGACCGCCATCATGAAGCCTATTTTTCGGCGCTTGCACAACAAAAAGAAGCGGCGGCTAAATTAGATGCGCTTGAAGCCATTCAAAAGAAAGCAGAAGCCGGTGGTAAGTTGTCGGACTTTGAAGCCAAAGAAGGGCTCGATGGTCTGCCTCGTTTAGCCGAAGGACTTGATACTGATCCTCGCTGGGTGACCGCAGCAGAAGCAGTCTTAGGGGCGCACGCAGCGGCCAAGTGTTTACGTTTTTTAGAAACGGCGAAAGGCTATGAGGGTCAACGTCCGCCAGCCCTTTTGGGGTTTGTCGAAAAAGGTGAACCTACGGATGTGCCTCAAGCCTTGAACGTGTCGGGCGTTTCTTTAGCGCCATTATTAAATTTTGTGAAGGTTCGTGACGCGGATTTGGGTCGTGCGTTGGCAGATCGTTTGCATGGTGTTTATTGCGTTGACGATTTAGCGACGGGGTTACGACTACGTCAGGCATTACCGCAAGGCGTGATGTTAGTGACGCCCAAAGGGGATCGTTTGACACGAGCGACTTTGGCGATTTGGGCGGCTGATGATCCAAGTCTCTCGCTACTCTCACGTCAGCAAGAGATTGCTGAGGTGCGTGAGCGCCTCTATGCGCTTGAAGATCAGCTTGACGATTTAGATAAAGCGCGTCAAGCGGGACAGCTGAAGGCTGAAAGCGCTGCACGTGAAGTGAAAGTTGCCTCAGAGCGCGCGCGTCAAGCCGAGCAAGCGGTCAATCAAATACGTGTTGATCTTAAAACCCAAGAAGAACGTTTGGCGGCTTACCAACAGCGTTTGGCTGATCTAAAGCGTAGTCGAGATGAACTTGAAGAGGAATGCGAAGAAGCGGCTGCGTTAGCTGAAGAAGCTAATGAGCTTGCTGATGAGGCGGAAGAAACCGCCGAAAAAGTCGCACGCGAAATGGCGAGCGTTTTGTCTGAAGCCAAACGGACCGAAGACGCTTTTAAGGCAAAACAAACCGCTTTGACGACATTAAAGCACCAAGGCGAGATGGCACGACTTAAAGAAAGTCAGCTTAAAGACGCACGTCGACTGCTCGAACAAAGCGATGCTGCTTTGAATGAAGACATTCGTCGTGAAGAAACGCGCATTGCTTTGGCTAACGAAGTCATTGCCACGACAAAGGTGGCGATTGAAAGCTCAAACCAAATGGAAGCGCTTGAAGCCCTTCAAAAGGCTGAAGTTGACTATCGTGATAAAAGGGATGCGACTGAAAAAGCACGTCTTGCGTTGGCCACGATGCAAGCCGCATACGCCGAAGCGCAGTCTATGGTGATGCCAATGACCGAAGCTTTAGGGGTGAAGCGCGTTGAGCGCCAAATGAAAGAGAGCCTTCGAACGCAGTTTGACGACCGCTTATTGGAACTCAATGCCGATCGTCAAGCGTTAGCCGAAGTTGCCGCCGCGCGACCACAAAAAGCCCAAAGTGTTCGAGCCAAAGTCCTTCGTTTGATTAGCGAGATCGCTGGCTTAGGGGCGGTTAACCATGCAGCGCTTGAACATTTAGAGGCTGTCAAACGGACGCTAGAAGCTACGGCACGTCAGGTTGAAGACCTTGAAAAAGGGATTGAAACGCTCGAGGCTGCCATTCGTAAGATTGATGCGGAAACTAGAGAGCGACTCAAAGCAACGTTCGATGAGGTGAACGGCTATTTTGGTCAAACGTTTACAGACCTCTTTGGAGGAGGGCACGCAGAGCTGGTGATGACGGGCGACGATGTGCTTGCGGCTGGTGTTGAAGTCAAAGCACAGCCACCTGGCAAAAAGAACACTGGGGTCAAGCTTTTGTCTGGGGGCGAACAAGCTTTAACGGCTACAGCTTTGGTCTTTGCGATCTTTAAGTTGAACCCCGCACCATTTTGTCTTTTGGACGAAGTGGATGCGCCGCTTGACGAAGCAAATCAGGCGCGCCTTGCGGGCTTATGTCGAACCATGTCTAAAGAAACCCAGTTCTTGATGATTACGCACCATCGCGTGACGATGGAATTTGCTGGGGCTTTGATTGGGGTGACCATGAAAGAAGCTGGGGTGAGTCGAGTTGTGAGTGTGGATGTCGAAAACGCCGTTCGCATCGCAGGCGCTTAAAAAGTGCGTACAATCATAAGATCGACTCCCTGTGAGTGTTGACAACACGTCGGATATCTAATTTCTATGAGTGAAACTCAGATCATTCTTATTGTGGCCGCCCTTGCGGTTATCGCTTTCTTCTTTTGGCGTTCTCTTCGTGAAGAACGTCGTTTGCGTGAGAGCCGTAAAACCCCTCTAAAACGTGAGACCTTTATTAAGGATGTTTTAAAGGAGGAAGAAGAACCTGTACCTCGTCAAGAACCTCAGTTAGATACTGAGATGCCCAAGACCGATACGCCAGTGGGTGAGTCTGAACCAGCGATTGAGATGCAACCTGACGAACAGCCTTCTGATACTCCCCCTGTTTATGAAGAACTGGGGAAGAAAAAGATGGCTGAAATCAAAGGCGCTTTAGACGAAAGCGGCTTTATGAGTCGTCGTACGCTCGGTACGAAGGAACCTCCGGTCGATCGTGGTATTCAGTGGATTCTTGATATTACGCCCTATGAAGGAAAGGTCTTCCCTTATGGCGCGATTGACTCATTGATTCGTCAGGTGAGCGAATTGTCGTTACCGTTACCTGTCAGTCTTTGGGCGAAGGCAAAGGATGACGGGCTTTACTATCAGGTTTACCCAGAGAACACGCTCGTTGGGGATGCGGTGCATTTGATTGCGACGCTTGTCGTTGCTAATCGTGCTGCTATGCTTGACGAAGTGATGGCATCGAGCTTCTTGCAGGTGCTCGAACAAGCGGCTGCGCAAAATGATGTCGATGTTCGTATGTCTGCTGATATGCCGCAGGTAATTGCGACTGCCGCGCAGATTTCTCGCTTCGTGTCTTATTACGACAAGATGCTTGAACTCAAGATTATCCCGTCAGCAGACAAGACGTTGACTTACGATGAACTTGTGAAGTTAGGCGAAACAGCGGGCTTTAAGAGCGGCAGTGCACGACTAGAATACCGCATGGATCCTAAGTCGAGCGAACCGGTGATGACCCTTGAAACGGGCGCAGATGGCATGGCCTCTTTGCGTCTCGTGTTTGATGTGCCAATGGCGAGTCTCTCTCGAGGTGACTTAAAGCGTTTCTTCCAGCTTGCCAACCATTTTGCGAATCATTTAGACGGTGTGTGGGTCGATTGTGCGGGTAATCGTATCGAAGCTTTGGGTGCCATGATGCTTCAGGATGAAATTGAAGCGCGCTCGCTACAGATGACGACGAGCGGTGTGCGTCCTGGTTCAGAACGCGCACAGTTGCTCTTCTCACGTAGTGCCTGTCAAGCCAAAGTGGCTTAATCCCTCATCACTCTCATTTTTGCCCGCTGTGCTGACACGATGCAGACGGCGGGCTTTTTGTAGAAAGCATCATGACTGAAACCTCCCTTTTGGATGACGATTTTTCGGGTGAAGCCAAGGCAAAAGCCCTTGAACCCACGAAGGTGCCTGAGCGTATGCGTGAGCTCATTGCTTTAATTGAAAAGTGGGATCATGAGTACTATGTGTTGGATGCGCCGAGTGTCCCTGATGCGGAATATGACCGTACCTTCAATGAGCTGAAGGCATTAGAAGCGCTTTATCCAGAGTTTAAAAATCCTGCAAGTCCGACGGCGCGTGTGGGTGGGGCTGTGCGTAGTGACTTGGCGAAAGTGACGCACGCCGTGCCGATGCTTTCAATTCATACCGAAACAGACTTTTCGTCTGATGGGGCAATGGCTTTTGACCGACGCGTGCGTAGCGAATTAGGTTTGACCGATGATGATCCTGCGGTCCACTACGACTGTGAACTGAAGTTTGACGGTTTAGCAGCTAATTTGCGTTACGAAAAAGGGGTATTGGTTCAAGCGGCCACCCGTGGTGACGGTCAAGTTGGCGAAGACGTCACGGCCAATGTACGTACGATTCGTTCGATCCCCTTAAAGCTTGAAGGGGATGTGCCCGATGTGCTCGAAGTGCGCGGCGAAGTGATCATGCATCGCGAGGATTTTGAGGCACTTAATCGCCGTCAAGCTGAACTCGGTCAAAAGTTGTTCGTGAACCCACGTAATGCCGCAGCAGGATCGTTACGTCAACTAGATCCGACGGTGACGGCAAAGCGCTCGTTACGTTTTTATGCCTACGCGTTGGGTGAGGTGTCTGGTGGCGCTTTTGCACCCACGCAAACCGAAGTCTTGAATCGTCTTGAATCGTTGGGTTTCCCTGTTGCCAAACAACATAGTGCGGTGATGGGGCCAGAAGCTCTGGCGCGTTTTCATGATGACATTGAAGCGTTTCGACCGACGTTGCCCTTTGACATTGACGGCGTGGTTTATAAGGTGGATGACCTTGAACTTCAAAAGCGTCTTGGGTTTATTGCCCGTGAACCCCGATGGGCTTGTGCGCATAAATACCCGCCCGAAGAAGCGCTCACAATCTGTGAGGCGATCGATATTCAGGTGGGGCGTACGGGTAAGTTAACCCCTGTCGCACGCTTGAAGCCTGTTTTTGTGGGCGGCGTGACTGTTTCGAATGCGACGCTTCATAACGAAGACCATATTGCTGGTCTTGATTTACGTGTGGGTGACACCGTGGTCGTGCGTCGTGCCGGGGATGTGATTCCTGAAGTCGTGCGTGTTTTGCATGAGCGTCGACCAGAGGGTACAGAACCCTTTGTGATGCCGTCAGTCTGCCCAGTTTGTGGGTCAGCCACCATTCGTGACGAAGAAGAAAAAGATACGCGCTGTACGGGTGGCCTTGTGTGCCCATCGCAGATGAAATTGTCGCTCGTACACTTTGCCTCTCGTCGTGCCATGGGGATTGATGGCTTGGGTGAAAAGATTGTGAATCTCTTGGTCGATGAAGGCCTAGTCAAGAGCCCAGCAGATATCTTTAGTCTGACGCACGAGGTGTTAATTGCTCCGACCTGTACGACTGTTGAGAGTGCTAAGCCTATTAAGCGCATGGGTCCAAAGGCAGCGTCCAATTTATTGGCGAATATCGCGAAGGCTAAAGAGACGACCTTTGCCCGATTTATTTTTGCCTTAGGGTGTCGTCATGTGGGTGAGGCGACTGCGTTGTCGCTTGCGCAACATTTCCGTACGCTTGATCGCCTTGAAGCGGCTGATGAAACGGCTTTGATGCAAGTCGATGATGTGGGTGAAATTATTGCGCAAAGTATTGTGGCCTTCTTTAAAGAGCCTCATAACCGCACTGTCATTGAGGCGCTGATTGCAGCTGGCGTCATGTGGCCAGCAGTTGAAGCTCCGACGGAAGGTACCACCTCTTTGGTGGCAGGCAAGACCTTTGTATTGACTGGGACGTTGCCGACGCTTTCGCGAGATGAAGCGAAAGACCTATTGATTGCCGCGGGCGCAAAAGTGTCTGGGTCTGTGAGTAAAAAGACCGACTTTGTGGTGGCGGGGACAGAGGCAGGTTCAAAGCTAGAAAAAGCGCAGACGTTGGGTATTCGTATCTTGGATGAAGAGGCTTTGATGGCAATGCTAAAGCCTAGCGCTGAGTCTTCCGACAGAATTGCGACGATGCCCCAAGAAACGGATCGTCAAGAAGCTGATAGCCAAAGAGAGGCTACTCAGGTTAAACCGCAAGCCCCTGAACAAGGGTCTCTCTTTTAAGTTAGAAGGATGAAATCATGCTCGCTTTGATTGGGGGTTCTGGCTTCACGAATGACGATGTGATCGAAAATCGTCGAGAAATCGTGATGGAGACGCCGTGGGGACAACCTTCTGCGCCAGTGATTGAAGGGACGTTAAGGGGAACGCCGATTCTCTTTTTGCGTCGACATGGCGTCAAGCACGAGTTTGCGCCTCATTGTGTGCCATCACGCGCCAACCTTTGGGCACTCAAAGAACTGGGTGTCTCTGGGGTGATTGCTGTGGGTACGGTTGGGGGTATTGCCTCTGATATGGGGCCAGGTCGTATTGCTGTGCCTGACCAACTCATTGATTACACTTGGGGTCGCGAAGTGTCGTATTACGATGACTTCGGAAAGTTTGGTATGAAGCACGTTGATATGACGTGGCCATTTGATCGTGCGTTGAGTCGAACGCTTCTTGATGCGGCGGATCGTTTAAATAAAGATGTACGCCGAGAAGGCGTCTATGCCTGTACGCAAGGACCAAGACTTGAAACGGCCGCAGAAGTGCGTCGTATGCAACGAGATGGTGCTGACATGATCGGGATGACGCTTTATCCAGAATGCGCGTTGGCGCGTGAAATCGATTTGCCTTATGCCGGGATCTGCGTATCAGTGAATCACGCGGCAGGCATGGGTGACTGTGCTGACGAAATTGACTTTGCGTCGTTAGAGTCGTCGTTGCAAAAAGCGGTGAGTGGCGTGGTTGATATTGTGGCTGAAGCCATCAAGGAATTGAAATGATCAGACCTGTGATGCGTATGGGCGAACCTGTCCTTATGCAAAAGGCACTGTCGGTTACCAACTTGGAGTCACCGGAACTCCATCAGTTGGTAGCCGATATGTGGGATACGATGGACGCTGAAGGTGGTATTGGTATCGCTGCGCCTCAAATCGGTGTCTCTAAGCAAATCGTGTGTTTTGGTACGTATGAGAGTGAATGTGCAACGGGAGCTCTTCATGTGCCGCGCACGGTACTCATTAATCCTGTGATTGAACCCGTGGGTGAAGAAGTCATCGAACACTGGGAAGGTTGTTTGTCGGTGCCAGGTTTGCGCGGTGTGGTGACGCGTCCCATCGCTGTGCACTATCGAGGATTCGATTTGGAAGGTAATGTGATTGAACATACGGTCGACGGATTACACGCGCGTGTGGTTCAACACGAATGCGATCATCTCAAAGGAATCCTTTATCCGATGCGTGTGACGGATTGGACAAAATTTGGCTATCAGGAGGTTTTCTTTAGGAAAAAGTGAGAGTAGATACCGTGTTTACGGTATTTTGAGTTTTGCTCTTGACAAATTCTAAAAAAAGGTATGTAATACGAATCCTTCGTTGCGACGCTGAGTCGACAACGAATTTATTTTTGACAAAGAATGTTTGATCTGATATGATTAACATTCTGTGCTTTACGAAGCACTGTTCTTTAAAA